>JBJSZR010000440.1:0-6979 GCA_046090385.1 Bacteroidota bacterium | reverse complement strand
GTGATCAATTGCAGGCACGCATCTGCTCAATGAGGAAATGGGACCCTTCCGCCGACTTTCCGGATTACTCGGATGATGCAATTACTCACTCCATCAAGAATTGGGGGATTCCTTACTTCGGTGAAATCAGACGAAAAGAGGATCTGAAGCGACTCGACTTCGAACAGATGCTGAAACAATCCCTTTCCTGGGAAATGCAACAAATATTGGATGAGCGACTCCCTGAAAAAATAGAAGTTCCCAGCGGTTCACTCATCAGAGTACGCTATGACCAGGAAGGCAATACTCCTGTTCTGGCCGTGAGACTTCAGGAGCTTTTCGGATTGAAAGAGTCGCCTACCTTGGACCGCGGTCGGCGCAACGTGATCCTTCACTTACTTTCGCCAGGATACAAGCCTGTGCAAGTGACACAGGATCTTCGGAACTTTTGGGAGAAAACCTATCATGAGGTCCGCAAGGAGCTCAAGATACGGTACCCGAAACATGCTTGGCCGGAAGATCCCTGGTCGGCACAAGCCGTACGAGGTGTTCCGAGGAAAAAGACCTGAAGATGTTAACGGATTTCTACTCGCCTTACCATTTCGAAATCGGCACAAGAAACATGTACCAGGTAAATGCCTGGTGCTGCTTCGTCCAATTCTAACGGGACAAGTTCCTCATCCGCCTGCATCTTGAACGTTTCCTGAGAAATCAGTCTTCCGGTTATATCGGTGATCCTCACAACGAGGTCGGAACGCCGGACAGCTTTCACTCGAAGATTCACAATTCCGCTCGAAGGGTTGGGGAAAACAGTCACATCATCGATCCTGCCGATGACTTCATCCACGGGAAGAACGTAATTCATCGTGAATTGATAGTTGATATTGTTTCCGAAGTCTGGCTGGAAACTTCTGAGAATGGCCGATCCTTGCGCAGCGCGGAAACGAAGATAGCCTGAGCCTTGATTGGGATTGGCCCAGAAACTCAATCCATCATCACCGGAATCGGTCATGTATAACTTATAACAACCCGTAGGCAGATTAAGTGTGTCACGAAGAATGAAACCGGCAACCGCAGCGGTTCTTGAATGCAACACATTGCCGGATACATCAGTGATAGTATAAGTATTCTCCGCAGGATAATTGTTGGGCTTATACTCGACAACGATTCTTCCATAATAGGTATCGGTCGTATTGAATGCCGTGGATGATGAATCATTTGACGGATATTGGTCTTGAATTCCGTTAGGAGATGATATGGAAACCTGGAAACGGTCAACCGAAGATGTCATCCAATCAGGCGCGGGAAGTACGACCTCAGCTTTTTCAAGAAATGATAATGAACCAGTCCACTGGTAGGTGGAAACCGCTCCTCCTTCTCTACCATAGGTGAATAGTACGGATGTGAGAGGATCGGATCCGTTGTTTTTCAAGATGACAACCGGATCATCACACACCGGATTGAATCGCATATACTCTGTTCGTTTAGAGGGGGATTTTATCGCATCGATTGCCGCATCAGTAGTGAACGAAGGCGGACCATAAGTGACCAACTGATGATTGACCCGGTAATTAGTAGAGCCCGGATTAGCGATGTAAGGCATCGAATAATCGATCTGCATCTGTTGTCCGGGCGACACAATCGATGTGATGTCTGATTCATAGACATCCACAGCCGCCCCGGGACACCACCCTGCTCTGTCATAAATCCAAGTTCCGCCTTGAGGATAAATCGGATTGTCCGCACAGGCTTTCCATACCTGACGTGTATAGGAAGTGGTACCATCGACAGTGAGTGTGTGATTTCGCGGAATGAACTCACCCTCTTGACCATGACCACTTATCTGAGAACGTAGCTTGAACATGGATGCTCCGGGATCAAGTGAAGCGATTCGTGGCTCATACTGTGAGTTGTTATAGATCTGACCCCAACTGGGATATATCCAAGTCCCGTTCGGCCAGATGTTGGAAATGCTCCGAACAGGTCTGGAGGGTATCCCCTCGTAAAAGACAAAACGTATGTCGTTGTCCTCCTGATAACGTGCACCATCCATGGAGAGATATATATCTCCACGGAGTGCCGGAGCATAATCAGTGACGTCGAATTCCCATGTACGACCAATCAATCCATTCATATTCAATCCGATTCCATAGGGGGTGATGAAATTGATCAACTCCAGGTACATCGGACGCTTACGGTAGTAAGTAAGTACTGATGAATTCAGCGTATCGGTTGCCTGAACCGCTATAGAATCAATTGCTACATTGAGAGTGTCGTAGATGTATGCGACTTGCGCCGGCCACACATAAGAAGTGTCGCCAGTCTGAAGGTTGTTATCAGAAACCGAGTAGGTGATTACGCGGGAGGGATTTCTCAAAACGGAATCCAGCACCAACACTGACTGTATGGACGATATATATTGCCCTTGTACGAATGTGACGTCAGGTCTGGATGCATTGCTTCTGAAATCTCGGAACAACTCGTTGCCTTTTCGACGGATTCGGCATGGATTCAACAATGTCGCGTCCTGAGCGGATGAACTATGATCGATTGCAACGGAACCAGATGATTCGTTCAATGGAAAATAGGAGAGCAGATTTGCATAATCAGGGTGCGAAGGTGTGATGGACTGATACATGATGGCAGCGATGGATGCAGAATCAAGCGCCTTGTTCCAAACCGAAATCTCATCCAATCCTCCGAAGTACTGATAACCGATGGTGGAATTCCCGAACCATAGGTTTGTAAGGTCTATCGGATACACTTTTCCCGAGCCTGAAACCCAGGTTGAACCGTTCAAAAAAATCTTCATCACGCCCGTGGTTGCGTTCTTGGTGAAGGCCCAGTGCGTCCACCTGCCTTTATAATCAGCCGGGGAGGCTTGACGATTGATCCGATCGAAACTGCCGCCGTTTGCTCCACAATCCCAATAAACACTTTGATCTGACCACGGCAAATGAATGTTCACATGCCTGTTGTTTGCAGAATTTGTTCCGTATGCGATACTGGTATTGGCCGGCAAAGTGGCAGTATCACCGAATGACCAAAAGGCAATAGTGATTTCATTGGTGATTGAATCCAGAATAGCCGGGGGGACAATAAGCGTGTTGCCGTTGCTATTGCAATCCATGAAGCGGTCTTCAGACTCCGAAACTATTCCAGGTATGCCGATCATGTTTCCACCCGACTGGAAATAGCTGTTTCCTGAAACCGACACACCCGGAATTACAGCTTCTGGCACGATCCACGAAATCTCTATCAGTAAATTGGATATGCCGTCCCAATTGAAATCGCGATAGAATTCCAGTCGGAGGTCGGTCGATGAAGCATTCTGAGGGAAAACAGTGGTGAGGTGATATACCTCGAAAAGTCCAGCTGTTTCAGGATTTGGCAATGAGGGCGAGGAAGCAGCGGTATGCTTGATGGATATCCTCAAATCATGCAGAGTGTCGGATGTGAAAGAGGGCAAGAGAGGAATCGACAATGCAGAAACAGGGCCCGGCAGTAATCCGGCCGCCGATAACTCGCCAACACTCCAAACATACTGACTGCGCCGAACAGAGCTGTTTGCAAAAGGGGATATTGCTGTGGACGTATCAAATGAGGGGCGTGAAAACGATTCACTTAAAACAGAATCGCGGTTCACATTATATTGAATAACCTGGCGGTAATCATAAACCGGCTGATCCGTGTATGGGAAAACCGTGTCGGTGGAATTCGTGATTACCACCGAGGCCTGAGTAGCCATCAAGGAGTCTGTTTGGCTGGAGTCGACTACATATGTGTAACAATTGTAATCCCACTCACCACAACCCAGGTTGGTATTAGAACCGGTGGATACCAACCCGTTTTTACAACGCATACTGTACTGCATGATGATCTTCTCATACGTTTTGGTTGAATCATCCGGAAAGTGAAATATTCCAGCACGCATGGTCGTATCGAAACGGAGTGTCTGAACAACAATGGTGTCTCCAGTTCCAGCGATGGCAGAATCATGAAAAGAGAAAAAAACAAGGAAAGCAAGAATCCTTGAAGCTACTAATAGTGTGTTTTTCATGTACTTACGAATTGTAACTTATTGTAATTTATTCATTTTAAGGCGCTTGAGTAATTTTCTTGGATTTCACCCTCTCAAAATCCATTTCGAATGTAAGAATTGACACTTTAGCTCGCTAAAAAAGGCTGTTTTTATGGTAAAAATTAAAATGAAAAAGCCTGAAAATGACTGAAATCAGCTTTTTTAAATGATTTATCAACCACGTCCCGGCATTTTTTTTCTGTAAGAAGCAACCTTGATTTGAAAATAGGCGTTAGACTTGTACTAAATCAAAAAACCTATTGTATGAAAAAGACCATTATGATTGTTGCAGCAACGTTTGCAACGCTTGTCGCTTCGGCGCAGATGAATTCTAAAAATGGTACTCCTATCCTGCCTGAGTCTGGAGACTGGAGTATCGGCGTGGACGTTAATCCGTTCCTCGATTACATGGGCGGTCTTCTTAGCACCGACGGTTCTAGCTCCCCTTCCTTCAATTTCACTGATGGAAATGGTGCTACAATCACCGGTAAAATGATGACCGATGACAAGTCTGCTTATCGCTTGAGAGCACGTATCGGTTACGTAAGCAATACCGAAAACGATTACACGGTTCCTGGTTCAACCGACGTAGTTGAGCGTAAGACCTCCAGCATGAACATCGACCTGGGTGCCGGTATCCAGAAATACCGTGGCAAAGGCCGTCTGCAGGGCATCTATGGTGCTGAAGCTATTTTGAGCTACAGCGGTGGTGGTGAAGAGTGGTCATCTGACGCTCTTAACGCTGAAATCGCTGGCGGTTCAACTTTCGGTTTGGGCGTACGTGGTTTCATCGGTGCTGAATATTTCTTCGCTCCGAAGATGTCTTTCGGTGGTGAGTTCGGCTGGGGATTGGGTATCACCAGTACCAGTGAAACTGAAACCACTGTAAACGGCACATCAACCAAAGATGGTGGAAGCAGTGGCTTCGGAATCGACACCGACAATGCCGGTGGTTCGATCTCTCTGAACCTCTACTTCTAATCTTAAGAAGTTCCAAAAAAGAGCGCGGGTAACTCCGCGCTCTTTTTTTTGATATCTCCCAAGATGTTACCCTGTACAAATGGCGACCAATATTGTTGATGATACGAAGCGTGATTAGTACCTTCGCTTCCCTATGAAAAAAAGGCTTTTTGTCTGCTTAACACTTTTCACTTTACTGCGACTTGCCGATTCCTCTGCACAAGGAATCATCACACCACCCGAACGTAGCCCTTTTTCTTTGCATGCACGCTTCGGACTGCTGACCAACAACCCCGACCTGGCCGTTAAACTTTACGATAAACGAGACTCCGCAAACTACCGTACCCTGAATACCGGCTACATGGCTGCGCCGGAACTCTCTTTGAATATCGATATTGTACGTTATCGGGCCATGGTATTCGGAGCACAACTCACCGCAGTGATGGCACAACCCGGATTGCATGTGAAAGGTGATGGTGTCGATTATCTTGCAGGCCTTACCGACCTATATATGGCGAAAGGAACACTGTGGTTTTCCTTCAACACGAGTGGGGATCCATATTCACTTTTCAGCCTACCCTATCATAGTCAGGGAGAATCCGTAATCGGAATAACCGGCGCTTTTCTTGAAACCAAAGACGTATTGCCTACCAAAGAAGCTACAGACAGTCTTGGAATAACCGAATTGAACGGCAATACCTGTCGCGCTTTAGGCGTTTATATCGGCTGGAACTGGAGACTGGGCCAATCGGGCTGGGTATTCGGAATCAGCGGATCGGTCATGTGGGAGTGGAGGAAAAATTATCTCATCAATTTTGAAACTACGGATGAAGCTAAGTTCACTTCCGGAACTTTACCTTTCGCACCTCGCCAGATAACCGGAGGTTTCGGTTATCATTTCTGATCATCTGATTCATTCTTCCCTCGGCGGGCCCATAATTTTTTTGCCTCTTTCTTCTTGTCTTTCACGGTTTTTTCCTTGTAGCGTCCGTCATAGAATCCCTGACTGATCGCCAATTTGCGTTGTAATCTTCTGGCTATGATTGAGACATCTTTCTTTTTGTGCTTGGCCATTTTCATTCAAAACGTATTTGAATTTTCAATCCTATTGACCGCGATACCTAACGAACATATACAAGAAAATGACCCTTGAGTAGCGGAATATCCAAGGAGTCGAAATCAGGGCCAAGATGGAAGCTCCAGACATGAGGCGCACGAAATGATCGAAAATTTCGCCAAAGACAAGGTAGTAGGTGAAAACGAATATCATCAGTAGTCCAACCATCAGGATATAACTCACATAGGCTGCGCCGAAATAGAATCCTGGCTCTACACGATGGTTGCTGCCACAGCTTGGACACTGTGCATGCATACTGCCGATATCCTTCAATAAAAAGGTTTTAGGTTGAACGAAAAGTGATTGAGAACGGCATGCAGGACACTTCATTCCTGCCATACCTCTCAATAAGCCCGTATGCTTGTCATTCATGACCATAAAGATACAGCTGTAAACTGAAAAAGAGCCATGATTTACCAATGAAAACAGCCACATTCATGTTGAAAATTTCTCTACGGTTTGATTCTGATTTTAGTAACCTCAAGTGGTCTTTACAGGTTAAAAAGGTTGCGGTTTTAACTCATGATTTTTCAGATTCCGGACACACACGACAAAGATTGTTTTGAACCAATGACCAGATTAAACACACATCTTTTCCTGATCATACTCCTATCCATATCAGTGATGAATTCCAATGCACAAGTGGCTTTCAGTAAATCCTACGGCGGAGCCTACGAAGAAGATGGCAGGTGGATGGAGCAGTTGCCGGATTCAGGATTCATCTTGGTTGGCAACACAGGCACTTATTCGAATTTCGCAAGCGACATCTGGTTGATACGCACCGATCTCTACGGAAACCAGCTATGGACACGTTCGTACGATGGAGACCTCGCATACGACTT
>JBJSZR010000439.1:0-11205 GCA_046090385.1 Bacteroidota bacterium | reverse complement strand
GCCGTCCTACTGACCACTCTGTGACGGTGAGTATTTTATTTGATCAGCTAAATACTGGTCTTCTTCCTCATTGTCCAACCAAAATACGAAGGCTTGGTACTTGGATAGTCGATTTGGCATCACTACATATGATGATAAGTTACTTCGGCATTATCTGCTTTTTGTACGCAGTTATAATCTAACTCCTACTATTATAGAGTATTTTCATAAACCTGAAAAACGATTGATATTATATCCTAATCCTTTTTCAACCGAGTTAAAGTCGAATGGAGACGATGCCACAGTATTATTCGATGTCAGGGATTCTCAAGGAAAGATTTTATTTTCCAGAGCGACTGTCGATCAAATAGCTAAAGGATTGAATCCTGGAACATATTTCTTCCGAATTTCAGATTCAACAGGGGAGATTCTAAAGCTGGTAAAGATCGAATGATTGGTTACTGAACAATAATCGGTTTTCTGGAGGCATCATCCAATTCTATCCAATACATGCCAGGCGGAGTTCCTTCAAGATTCAGAAGTCGCTCATTTCCATTCCAAATAAAATGCTTTTGCAAGCTTCCGTCGATTCCGATCACTTTCGTCGAATGGTCAGAAGAAATTCGAGTGATGATCTTACAATACCCTTTTGCCGGATTCGGATAAACCTTGAAGGAATCTCCACTCCAGACCGATTCATCAAAGCCTGTCGGATTAGTGACGACTTGAGCCCAGACTGAATCGGTCTGGCCGCAGTCGTTCATCATAAGAAGTACATTGTAAATTCCCGGACCACTATAGCTGTGAATGGGATTGCAATCTTGCGAGACTGTCCCATCGCCGAAATCCCAGGTACATGTGGAGCCAGGGCGACTGGTTGACGTATTGGTGAATGATACATCCACTCCGTTGACAGTTGTGGTGAATGATGCCAATGGTATGTCCAAATTCAAATTCCAGTCGGAAATGCCGTAGAATACAGTCGAGTCAGCGATGTTCTGAAACCTATTCACATCCGCAACAGAAAGTCCTGCATTGAACGTTGCGCCGTATGAGTTTTCTCTCCAAAGTACAGCATGAAACACACACGCAGCAAGATAGGATCCTGTTAGTGCCGGGTGGCTGTTATCTGAGGAATGAAGAATTGTTGCAGGATCTTCCAAGGCTTTTTTCCACGCCATGCCTACCGGTGCACAAGTCGCTTGAACTTCTCCGGCAAATGTTTCATAAGCGCTTCTTAAGGAATCCTGCATGTGATTGAAGTCGGTGAATACGGGACTGCAATTTCCATTGATACATTGTTGGCCTCCGAATCGGCGGCCCCAGGTCATGAATAGAAGCTTCCTGGCGCATGGATTATATGCCGTGATACTGTCTGAAAGTGCAAGTATGCCCGGAGCGCTGAAATTGTCGCGGTAGAACGGAATGGTTGGCATTTGGCTTTGCTCTTGAAGCACGACAGCGTCCCAATTTCCTTGTCTTATTTTTGCAAGGCAGGTAGCGTCTGTCGCATGCTGACTCCAAGCGTAACCTCCCGGCGCATAACTGTCAAACAGCATTGTTTTTCCTTTTGAAGCGGAAAAATCCCGTATCAGACCAGGAAGATCGTTCACGTAGGTATAACTGTTGCCTATGAAAAGCACTCTTAAGGTGTCGTTGGCGAATGTTTTCGTTACTACGATGATAAGGGCTGATAGAATGAAGGTTGAAACAAGTTTCATGGCTCTGATTTAGTAGAAGACTTTATTGAATTCTATTTCGATTTCCATTCATGGATAAGATACAGAACTGCGGGTACAGAAATGAATTCAAGCCCCGTTAACAAAAGATCGGTCCTAAGAATTAGTAGAGTCGCTTGCCCGATGATCACCGTGTAGGCACCGGCTTTAGGACGAAAAAGCGCGACGAGATATCCGATAATCGTGCTTATCGGGAAGCATATGAATTGAATGATCCCCGACCCTTTCAGCGACGCAAGCTGAATTCTGTCTTCTGGATCCAACAAATGCCCTATAATGAAATAGGATATCAAAAGAGCTAAAAACACTCCTGTCAGTCTTGCTGTCCACAGGATGAATTTCAAAATTCCACTTTTCTTCATTTTCATTTTTCAAGAATGATTTTTTTACTGATATGACAGTCGCCTGAAAAATTCAAAAAGTAAAAGCCATTTGGAATCCAAGAGATATCCATGGAGAATGGGTTTTCCCATTCAGTGATTTCTTTTTCGATCACCACGACTCCTGTGATATCTGTGATACTGATCTTTCCAAAAAAGACGCCATTAGGAAGATTCACATTCAGCAGGTCTTTAACGGGATTAGGGAATACGGCCATCAGTTCTTCTTTTTCCGGACCGCCTATATCAGTTGAATTGCAATTTTTTGAAATGACAGTGCCACCGGTTCCGCAAACGAATAATCGGCAACTGGCTGATGCTTTCAAATCAAGCAAGAGCGAACCTGTCGAGCTCGCCTCCAAATTCCAACTTATACCTCCATCGGTGGTGGAGTGGATTTTACCGTATTGACCGCAAATCCATCCCGTATCATTATCAATGAAATCAATGGAATAAAAATCAGGGTACGTCAAATCAAGATAAGACGCCTGCCAGGTCGATCCGCCGTTACGGGTGAATAAGAACCTGGCATCACTTCCGCAAGCATACGCGTTTGTGCCGTCAAGGGAGCGTACATCGTTTATGGCCGAGATAATGTTGCTGGACTGTTGCGACCATGATGTTCCATTGACCGTAGAAAGAATTGTCCCATTGCTGCCGGTTATGAAGCCACTTGTTGCCGAAACCATATCGATTGCCAATAGCCCGGCAGTAGTGTTACTTGACATTGCCGACCAACTTAAGCCACCGTTGGTGGTTTTCCGGATAGTGCCATTCAAGCCGATAACGAAACCGGTAGTCGCATTGACGAATTCGATATCGTAAAGATCGACCACTGCACCACTGTTTACAGATGACCAAGTATTGCCACCATCAGTTGTCTTGAACATTTTCCCGGCTACACCGCAAACGAAGCCGGTATCCTGATTAAGGAAGCACATTCCAAGAATCGATTTTGTCGTATCTGTGTTGGAAATGCTCCATGTACTTCCATGGTCCAAAGACTTCCAGACCTTTCCATCGTTACCAGCCGTGAATACTGTATTGTTATCCGTAACACTTATCGTCTGACGCGGACTGTATCCGACAGGATTGCATAACGACCATTGTGCAGTCGACTGCACAGGTTGTAGCATGACTGCTACTAGTAGAAACAGTCCTGCAATAGCGGCATTCGCATTATGCCTTGTGAAGATAAAAGTTGCGGTCGGATTCATTCAGGACTTTTCTTCGTATCCAAAACAATAGAGCGGCTCCAAGTACAATTGATAACATTACCATCAAAAAGTCGGAGGAGGAGGTTCCGTATTCATCGGGATTTACAGAAGAATAGCCGTGTTCGAAAAGAAACGACATGAGTACGGCCCCTGCATTATTAACGAAGTGGGCCGTCACAGACAACCACAGCGATCCGCTCCATACAGTAAGATAGCCCAATAACAGACCGAGCACGAACCGTGGCAGAAAGCCGTAGAACTGCATGTGAATGGCACTGAAGACGAAAGCGGTCAGAATGACTGCTGCATGTCTGTTTCGGACTAGTTCATTGAAAAGCCTTTGCAAGACACCACGAAACACTAATTCTTCTCCTATGGCAGGAAGCAGTGCAACGACTACGATGTTCAACAATAAATCAGAAACACCTGGCATTCGTAAAAAAGCTTTTGTCAAGAGGGCCAATTGATCTTCTTTTTCCCGCATCAGTTTTTCGATTCCAGCCATCGATTCGGGTAATTTCAATTGGTTATTGAATTCCCCAAGCGCATTCACGAGTGGTAGCAGCAAGATGACAAGTCCAATAACTGCCAAAAAAGCCTGTTTGTCCGCGGGATTCTCTAAAAGCAAATAACTTTTTATTTCTCCATTGAAAAGAAAAGCAAGAACGAAGGGAGGGATGATGAAAAACCCAAGCGACATCATCGACTGAAGCACTTTTGCGATGGCGATTCCGGTGGGATCAGAATAGTCGGAAGCAAGTGCCTGCAATTCTGATGCTGAAAGACCAAGATAAGCTGAACACCCCATAAACGCGATAGTAGTGAACAGCGTGGTCAAGACCAGACATACCCCGATTGTGATCAAGAGCTTACCAATAGCACTATGATTGCTGAAAATTGCCCTGATGGTCATTAAGTCGTAATTTTACATCTGCAAGATACTGCAATAATCCACCCTCACGAGGGTCTGTTTCATCGTCAATCAACGGCCCTGTTGTGATCCGTGACATCAAGCTTCCTGAATTCCCGCTTTTGCTTGCTCCCATGGAGGATGTGAGCGATCCGCCGTTCCGTTACGTGTGTAAGATGAACGGAGCCGATATGATGTACACGGAATTCATTTCCAGCGAAGGCTTGATACGTGATGCTGCCAAGAGCAAACAGAAGCTGGATATTTTCGAATATGAACGGCCAATCGGCATTCAATTGTTCGGAGGAGAGATAGGTTCAATGCGCGAAGCCGCACTTATTGCAGAATCAGCCTCGCCGGACCTCATCGATATCAATTACGGCTGTCCGGTGAAAGCCGTGGCTTGCAAAGGTGCCGGAGCAGCCTTGTTGCAGGACATTCCGAAGATGGTGAGGATGACGGAGGAGATTGTAAAAGCAGTCAAGTTGCCTGTAACGGTCAAAACCAGATTGGGTTGGGACGATTCCACCAAGAACATCGTTGAAGTCGCCGAGCGCTTGCAGGATATCGGAATAGCCGCACTTACCATACATGGTCGTACCCGCAAGCAGATGTATAAAGGACCTGCTGACTGGACTTTGATCGGCGAAGTGAAAAACAATCCGCGCATACAAATCCCCATATTCGGGAACGGCGACGTGGATTCGCCTCAGAAGGCCATCGAGATGCGCAGTAAATACGGTGTTGACGGAGTCATGATCGGTCGTGCAAGTATCGGAAACCCCTGGATATTCCGGGAGATTCGTCACTTCATGAACACAGGAGAAGAATTAGCTCCTCCTACGATCGCTGAGCGAGTGGATAATTGCCGTACTCATTTGAAACGATCGCTGGAGTGGAAAAAGGGACGCGTGGGCATTTTCGAAATGCGACCGCATTACAGTAATTACTTCAAAGGACTGGATCATTTCCGTGATTACCGCACACGACTCGTCACGACAGAATCGGTTGATGAGTTACACGCGATATTGGACGAGGTGCGTGAACGCTATGAATTGATTTCGTGAAATCAGCGGTTGACCACGAAACGTACAGCCTCTGTTCCGCTAACAGCGATTTTCAGCAAGAAGTATACGCCAGGATCCAGATCGGACACGTCAACCGTAGCATGATCATTTGACACGAGCAGATCTTGAACCGTATTCCCTAATTTATCAGTGATACGGATATGTTGTTCGGCGGCTTGCCTGAAGCGCACATTCATCGTGTATGAAGCGGGGTTCGGGAAGATTGAAATACTTGAGGATTCGCTTTGTGAATTCTCTCCGATGGAAGTCACTCCGAACTCATCGAACCTGACCACACCGTGTGTTTCGGTACCGCACCAGATGATACCGTTGCGCTCGACTAAAACCGCATATACCAGGTTATCGGGCATGATGGAATTCTGTGTGTCCCAATAGACAAATGAGTTGCCGACTTTTTTTATCAATCCCTTGTCAAAAGATCCGATGTAAAGATTTTGAAGGGAGTCGAACGTGAGAGAAGTAAGTGAGTTTGTAGGAATATTGGAACTTCCTGTATTGTAAGCGAAAACCGCACCGTTGAAGAATCGGGATAATCCACCGGCAGGACAAGCACCCCATTTTATTCCGGAGGTATCAATTGCTATTCCGGTGATCGTATTATCGGGGAAGTTCGACAAGTAGAGATTGTAAACAGTCATAGCCGTATCCACCATTTTGATAAAACCTCCGTTCACAGTTCCGATCCAGCGTGTTGAATCGTTTTCAATGTTGAGTACGGCGATATTATCCACAGGAAGGCGGGAGTTGGACATATTATAAACCGTCCAATTCGTACCGTCGAAAAAATTCAAGCCCAGGTTGGTGCAGATCCATGCGTTTCCGAACCGATCGATGGTCGTGCTTCTTACATAATCGACGGAGATTCCGGAATTGGAGGTGGTATAGGATGTCCAGTTCGTCCCGTCAAAAACGCATAATCCGTTTTGTGTCGATATCCATGCACGTTGCTGCGCATCGAAAGTGATGTGCTTGATCGAATTATTTGTGAGCCCTGAATTAAGCGTTGTATAAACCGTCCAATTCACATCATCATAAACTGCTACCCCGTATTCCGTGCCGAACCACTTGCGTCCGAATGCATCGATGGCGATTGCACGGCACGTGTTATCGGGTAATGGCGAATTGAATCGGTCGAACACCTGAATGCTCGGCTGTGCGCCGGCACTGGAAAAAAGTAAGACCAGTAGGATGAATTTACACAGTGGTTTCATGGAATCGTTTTAAAACCGTGTTTCCGGCACTTGAGTTTACAAATGTCAGCATTTCCAGCCGTATGGATAAAAAAACGGCCCACCTTTCGGCAGGCCGTTCATGGTATTTGTCGCAGATCAGCGAACTACCAGTTTACTGTAGTAGTTCTTGTTGTCTGAAAGGATATGGATGCTGTAAATACCTTTCGCAATATTGCTGACATCGAAGGAGGTCTCGAACTTGCCGTTGGAGGAAGAGAGATTTCGTGTGGCCACCTGATGACCGACCGCATCGATCATTTCAACGGTAGCATTGTTCACCGTTTTGAGATCGAAAGAAACATTCACCTGAGCGGTTGCAGGATTCGGGAACACTTTCAATGAGTTCAACTGTGCGGCCTCTGAAATGACACTTGGCGATGCGACATAAGCCTCGACAGGAACTCGACTGCTTGTGCAAGTATTGTCAGGTAAACGGATGTCCCAGTTGTAGAAGAAGTAATAATAGTTGCCGGGATTGGAAGTTGCGGTTGAGCCGGTGATCGAACAGAAATTCTGGATGGTGTAAGGATAACCTGCACCAGTGCTGACGTTGTTGCGATATAATTCCTGTGAAGAGCTGGGTTTTGCCAGACGGTAACCGGTTCCGGGTGTAATATTGAAGTCGAGTACGACTGTATTCTGACCGGCTACCACTTGTACTACCGTTGATTGAAGCACGTTTCCGGAAGCATCACGTAGCTCGATGGTACGACTGCCCGCAGTTTGTGCATATACATCAACCGCGTGGAGCGTGAACGGGTTATAGCAGTCGAATACCAGTGCATTGGTCGATGTTGAAGAAGATCCAGCACCGGCTGTAGTGTTGGTTGCAGGGCCGATTTGCATCTGCTGACCGGGAATCGTCACCTCATCTTCCACGTAATACATGGTGGAGGTATAGATCATGGGCGTAGTATAGGAACTGCCGGAGGCCAGAAGCGTTCCTCCACTGGGTGCGTCATACCAATTAAGTGTTCCTGTTCCTGTAGCAGAAAGCACTGCAGTACCCGGGGTCTGAAGAGAATCACCATCTACTGTGGGATCCGTTACTGCAGGCGCCATTGAAATGGTGACGGGTAATGAAGTGCCCGTACCACAACTGCTGGTTACGTTTACCGTATACGTACCCGGCTGACTGACGGAAATGGTCGGAGTCGTTTCTCCTGTACTCCACTGATAGGTGGTGCCTGCGGGTCCAGAGAGAGCACTAAGTATGACGGACTCACCCGGACAAATCGTGGTCTTAGAATTATCGACAGCAATAGTCGAAGCGTTCGGACCGGTCGACTGACGTGTCAATGTAACAGGGGAAGCATATACGTTGTTGTTCTCATATTCTTCCAGGAAGAAGCCGTTCGGGTCAACCTCGGTTACTATCCAATAGTTTCCGTTGCAGGTTCCAGGAGGAATCTGGATCCACATACCGTCGAGACTCGTCCAATAAATGTCCAGATAACCGGAGCTGATACCTTGTACGCTCTGTGAGCAGTTGTAGGAGCCACCACCAAGACCATAGTTCGGAAAAAAGCTGGCACCATTCATGGAGTTGCCTGCGGTGTCAAGACAGTGATCCTGGTAACTTGCGCCACCGCAGTTGCCGTAGTCCATGACACAGAAAGCAAGTTTGGTTCCAGCTCCGATGATGGGCCAGTTAAGCGGATTGGGTTCGTTTGGATCTTCTGTGCGCAGCGTATAAGTTCCCCAGTTGTCAACGTGCATGTGACCATGTGTTGGGTGGTAGGTCATGGTACCGGCAGGTCGATCGTAATAGGTCATCGTATTGCCGTTCTTATGATAGATACGCTGATTGATCAGGATACGCGGGTAGGATACACCGTCAGGACAAATGGATGGTGCTGAGCCTATGAATGTATCAGTGCCACAAACGAAAATGTTCGTCGTGCGCAGTTCAAGCGCTCCATGACCGGTGTTGGGCGTAGAGACTGAAATCTTCAGTCGACCGTTATCCACACCATTACCGGTTTGTGCATATTCGATATAGCCGTACGTTTGACCGGGCTGATAAAATGGTGGATGACCGATCTGGATATCGGGAAGCAGATCGCAATCGGTTTGTGATGGGTCCTTGCACTGGCAACCGGTCGCATTGGTTGTGGTACATTGCGCGGTGGCTAAAGTCCAGATCGCAAGCAAGAATAAAACACTGAGTAAGAGTTTTTTCATGATGGTGTTTGAGGTATGAAGATCCCTGTTATGGGCGCAGTTTAGTCCTTAAAGCTACGAACCAGTTAAGTTAGGGTATTTGATATTCATCTAACTATTCGATAAGTCCTGTAAATTCAAAGATAAATACAAATTCACAGTCGAATTTAGCTGGAAAATCGCCCTTCGCGTTTACTTCCAGAGTTTTTTTAACACCGCTTTGCGATAAAAAATCACTCATTTAGAAGGGCTTCCAGAAATCCTTCGAATTCATTTTTGTACTTGACGAATTCTTCACCTGTAGCCGGGCCCGAGAAGCCGGTATGGATTTTACGCACTTCGCCTTTTTTATCGACGATTATGGTGGTCGGGTAGGCGAAAACCTTACTCAACATCGGAAGTGCTGCCCCCGATGAATCGCGGTTGGAATTACCTCCGAACAAGATCGGATAGGTGAGGCCTAAACGGTCCTTAACTCTTTTGATATTGTTCCAGACTTTTGTGGAATCATTCGTGCGTTCAAAATCCAAAGCGACAATTTCCACACCACGTGCTCTGTTTCTTGAAAAGTAATCATTCAGGAAATTCGATTCATCCAGACAATTCGGACACCAGGTTCCCATGATTTGTACTATTCTCACTTTATTAATCAGTTCAGGTTCATTCATCGTCCAACGTCGTCCGTTGATATCGGGAAATGAAAAGTCGAATCTACCTGCACCTGGTTTTATGAATACCAAGGAATTCGCATCCGGTAATTCGGCAGCAGGATCCTTGAATGCAGTCCAGGTATCATACCCTGTGTGTCCAGAATAAAATCTTCCGTTCAGTGAACCGTCAGTTTGCAGTACTCCTTCGTAAAGAAAAGCGAAAGCGCCATTGAAGGTGGATAAACGGAGTCTTGTCCCGCTGATTTCCCCATCCAGAAATCTGTGATCACCGGTCGGAGTCAATACGCTCCCTGTGACACGGTTTCCTGTCTGCTTCAGAACAGCTACATTCTGCTTGTTCACTCCCTCCTCTCCATCAAAAACAAGTTTCCATTTCCCTGAGAGATCCGAAGAGGGTTTTGAAGGATTCGAACTGAAGCGGAAGGATGGTTCTTTTGTAGCGCGTAAGTAAAATACGTTATTGGAAGTTTTGCCGTGATTGATGAATTCGCCCACTGTCAACGATCCTAAAGAAAGCAACTTCAACTCGGCATCGTAAAGCGGGAATCGGCAGGTGATGGAATCCTCAATTACTCTTAAATCAGTCAATGGAATGATCTCGTCTGCATTCTCGATGGATATGCCGTTCCGGGACACAATCAGAATGAATGGAAGATTCGTCGAATCATTCAAGGCCAGATCTGCGTGCCATCGGCCGGCTTCTAACGGAACCTGTCCTTTCGATGTCAAGTAAAACGAAAAGAAAAATACAAGAATCAGCGCGTGTTTCATTCCTTAAAATTAGAAGATATTCATCTTTATTCGGAAGTCAATCCGTATTTTTAAGTATGTCAATCCGTCTTTTTGTCGCCTTGTTCTTTTTTTCAATAAGACTCAGTGCTCAGCTTCCGTACACGCTACCTGCCTATCCTTTTGATACTGTCAATAATGTCGTTTATGGATGGGATACGACGTTCAGTGGCGCGTATGAGCCGCTCATTTACGATATGTACCGGCCGCTTGGAGATGGGAACTGTCTTCGTCCTGTCGCTGTGGTCATTCATGGCGGAGCATGGATTGCAGGCACACAACGTGATCCGAATGTCGTTTATTTCGCCAGTGAACTAGCGAAACGAGGATGGCTGGTTGTCGCGCCGCAGTACCGTCTTGGAAACCATAAGATCACCAATTACAACATGTACGCTTTGTGCAATGCGTCATTGGCGAATCCTTGTGCCTATGCATTTGACAGTTCAGAAGTCATACGGGCGAATTATAGGGCCATGCAGGATATCAAAGGATTGTTGCGATATCTGTCCGGCCGTGCATTGCAGGATTCATCAGACATGAACAATCTGTTTCTTGTGGGCGAAAGTGCCGGAGGCTTCATCGCACTCACTACAGCATTCACCGATCGCACTTCTGAGAAATCTGTCGATGCCGGGCTACTTCCTAATGCTCCGTTTCCCGATGCGGATATGTATGCATACGGTTGTCTTCCAGCATCGTCCGATTTCAGCAGACCGGATCTTGGAGGCATTCAAGGAGACCTGTTGATGCAGTTTCCGGACCCATTTATCAGAGGAGTGGCAAGTATATACGGTGGAGTGTTTGATTCTTCGATATTCATCAACAACGGCGTAACTCCTCGGGTGTTTCTTTTCCATCAAGGATCGGATGTGATCGTTGATTATGATTACGGTAGATTACTATCCCGGATTTCTGCGGAGTGTTTCGCGCCTACGAATTATTGCCAACCGATCTATAATTATCCTTATGCTTGGGGAGGTGAAGGTGTGAGACGGATTTTCAGCAATATGGGACCATTGGCTCCCTTTTACCGTGCA
>JBJSZR010000438.1:0-12268 GCA_046090385.1 Bacteroidota bacterium | reverse complement strand
CCCCGAGCGGAGTCGAGGGGAGCGGTGTATCTTCTAAACAATACCCAGCATTAATTAAGCATCAATACGTCCATCTTGACTGATATTCGCAATCTGTAAATGGTTGCGATTTATATGGCAAAGGGATACATGTATATCCTAGAATGTGCGAACGGAACATATTATACAGGATCCACCAAAAATCTAAAAAGAAGACTCATTCAACATCAGAAAGGAGAAGGATCTAATTATACCAGAAAGCATGGTCCGGTAAAATTGGTTTACTTTGAGGAGTTTCAGCGGATTGATCATGCATTTTACAGAGAAAAGCAGATACAGCGATGGAGCCGTTATAAGAAAGCCGCTTTAATCAAGGGAGATTTTGAAAAGATACATCATCTGGCGGAATGTAGAAACGATTCCCATAGCAAGCCCAAATAAATTGAAGAAGGTGCCGCCAAGGGTGAGCAGTGTAAAGGTCATCTCGGCTGCGCTCGATGACCTCAGCATGGCAATGCTCCCCGAGCGGAGTCGAGAGGAGCGGTGTAACGGTCATCTCGGCTACGCTCGATGACCTTAGCATGGCAATGCTCTCCGTACTGATTCGAGGGGAGCGGTGTAACGGTCATCTCAGCTACGCTCGATGACCTCAGCATGGCAATGCTCCCCGAGCGGAGTCGAGAGGAGCGCAATCGGGCATTGCGGCAGCTCGACTAGCCTCGAGGAGCCGTCTCCAACTTCTCCAGCGAATGCACAGTGATACTGCAACAACCGAACTCCGCATCGACTTTTCCGGAGATACGGTAACAGCCTCGTCCACGTAACGGATATTTCGATACCACATCCGGAAAATGCGTCGTGTCGAAATAACGACCCTCCCGATCGATGAAAGTACCGAAAACCATCGTATCCCGTTTTACCGTAGAAGTGTATTTGCTGGTGACGAGATAACCGACCACGGTGACGCTTCGTCCGATGAGTTCTGGAAAATCGGCAGCAACCGGTGAATCAGCACATGACGATCGTAGCAAGTCGAAAGGAGAGCAAAGGGGGAAACCAAGCAACTCGATTTCATCCATCGCGTCATCATGAGGACCACTGTAAAGCTCCGGCAATTCGATATCAATCGCATCCTCGACGAAAAGCTCCCGACTGACAGTAGTATGTCGCTCGTCTCCCATTACACCGTGCAAATCCCATAATAATTGCTTCTTGGTGCGTCCGGTGAATCTGAACGCACCGACCCGCACCAACAATCTTAGCTGGTCAATCGTAACAGATACGCGTTGCGAAAAATCATGCAATCCCAGATAGCATCCGTTCATCTCACGCTCATCGACGATTTTTCCAGCTACGGTCTGCTCCAATCCCGCCAGATGAACGAATCCCAGAATAAGATCATCGCCACGAAGATCTGTCAGATAGACGCTCCGGTTGATACATGGAGCATGCACATTGGCTCCGCACATCCGTGCCTCATGGACGTAGAATTCGGTGCGGTAAAACCCTCCGAAATTATTTATCACCCCGGCGAGAAACTCTTTGGGATAATACGCTTTCAGGAAAAGACTCTGATAGCTCTCCACAGCATAGGATGCAGAATGGCCCTTGGAAAAAGAATATCCAGCAAAACTTTCAATCTGTCGCCACACCTCCGCCGTGATCGCTTCGGCGTAACCGCGCTCACGGCAATTCGAATAGAAACGATCGCGTATACGGGCGAACTCCTCGCGTGAACGGAATTTTCCCGACATGCCACGACGTAACACATCGGCTTCGGATAAAGAAAGACCGGCGAAGTGATGCGCCACTTTTATCACATCTTCCTGATAGACCATGATCCCGTACGTTTCCTCCATCAGCTCTTCCATCACCGGATGTATGTATGTACGACGGCTGGGGTCATGCGTACGCAGAATGT
Organism: Bacteroidota bacterium; assembly: GCA_046090385.1. Classification (GTDB taxonomy): domain Bacteria; phylum Bacteroidota; class Bacteroidia; order AKYH767-A; family 2013-40CM-41-45; genus Pollutiaquabacter. Next base: position 10,368 of record JBJSZR010000438.1, on the reverse strand, counting down.
ATTCGCGCATCATGCCTGACTTTGCAACGCCCGGACGGATGATGGAACTGGCGGCAACGAGCTGTATATAACGATCCACCCGCAGTTTCTTCAGCAACATACGCATGGCCGGAGATTCGACGTAGAAGCACCCCATGCAACGACCTTCGCGGATGAGCCGGCGTACAGCAGGATCTTCCTTGAACCGCTTCACATCATGTATGTCTATTTCGATGCCGTGATTACGTCGGACCAGATCGACCGTATCACGTATATGACCGAGTCCCCGTTGACTAAGTATATCATATTTGTAGAGTCCGATATCCTCCGCCTCCAGCATGCTGAACTGGGTCGTAGGAAAACCCTTCGGCGGAAGATTAGCCGCAGTGTACCAGCTCAGTGGCTTCTCCGAAATAAGGATACCTCCCGCATGGATACTGAGATGACTCGGAAAATCAGCGATACGCATAGCGACCCGACGTATTCCCTCTTTCATGTGGTCATCTACAGAACGTGATAGCCGATGATCGACCATGGCATCGATCTCAGCTTTAGGCAAACCGAATACTTTCCCCAGCTCTCTTACAGCCGCATTGAACTGGAAGGTAGAATAGGTAGCGAGCAGTGCGACATGCTCGCGGCCATGACGGTGAAAGACATATCCGATTACGTCATCACGGTCTTTCCACGAAAAATCGATATCGAAATCAGGGGGACTGGTCCTGTACGGATTGATAAAACGTTCGAAGTAGAGATCAAGCTCCACCGGATCGACATCAGTGATGTGCAGACAGTAAGCGACAATACTGTTAGCGCCACTACCACGTCCCACATGAAAATATCCACGGTGTCGAGCATAACGGACGATATCCCAATTGATCAGGAAATAAGTTGCAAAGCCCAAGTCCTCTATCATGGTCAATTCCTTGTCGACACGCTCCATGACCATGGAAGCATTATCAGGATAGCGTTGCTCGAGCCCTTTCATCGTTTCCCGACGCAACAGCTCACGGTCAAGGATACGACTGCCGGAAAAAGTGCGCTTGTTTTTACTCTCTCCGAAATCGAAAGCTATGCCGCAAGGTTCAAGTATACGCACAGCTCTCAGTAATAACTCCGGCGCTTCGCGGTAAGCATTCGAAAGGCGTTCGTAAGAAGGCATGACCTCGTACCAGGCTGCGAGTTCCTGGTCCGTGACACGACTAAGCAATACATTCCGATCTACGGCCCTCAACATACGATGCACTTCACGGTCGTCATACTGGCGGAACGTGACCGGCCACCAGGCAACCAGCCGTTCGCTAAATCGTGACCAGGGAGATAATCGCAAGCGGGAAAGTTGATCCGGACGTACACCGATGTAAAAAGGAAGCTGCTGCTTACATGCCGAAAAATGCAATCCTTCAACCATACGATTCAAAGCGGACTCTTCGAAAGGAACGACCCAACTGACGTTTACAGAGAAAGGAGGCACTTCGGGAATCTCCGGTTCGACGGTAGTACCATGACGCAGACAGCCAGTGAGAAACATATTCAACTCATGAAACCCTTCATTATTATGAGCGACACCAACATAATGAATCTGTCCGTACGAACGGAACTCAACGCCTGCAACCGGTTCGACTCCGAATCCGGGTGCTCGACGTACAAAATCAATCACTCCAGATGTATTATTGATATCCGTAAGCACCAACTTACGGACGCCTTCACGCTGTGCATGCTGTAGCAGTTCTTCAACCGACAAGAGCCCATAACGAAAACTGAAATATGTGTGACAATTGAGCAACACGATCCGGCAAGTTGAATGGATAGCAATACGATTGCAATACAATCAATCGCATTGACTGTATTATAATCTGTTTTCCGGAAAAGAAAAAATGAAATGAAAAAAACGCTTAGCGCTTGAGAAGCGTACGTACTGAAACGCCTTCAGCTGACTTCATTTGAAGGTAATAGGCACCCGTACTAAGAAAGGACAAATCGAGTTTGACAGATTCAAGCGGCATATCCTTGTACTGGACAAGTACACGACCGGAGAAATCGGCAATATATATATCACCAAAGCCATGTCCACCGGTCATAAGGATGATCCCTTCCGTTGGATTTGGATAAATACGCAGGGCCGTATCAGTTACTGAAGATACTGTGTTTATGACTGCATCATTCAAATAAACGGGAACAGTTACGGAAGGGCTTGTTAGAATGGAGGTAGAATAGGTAAGGAATGCATTGACCGGAGAGGTGCTGAGGGGCGTGGCATTTATACGTATAACAAGACCCTCGCCCGGCTGCAGATTGGCTGATGGAGGCCCTCCGACGAATGAAAAAACAGCAGGTAAGGAGAGTACAAAATTCGAAAGTTGCACGGATTGATTTCCGGTATTCACGATCACATAAGAGTAGGTGACCGTATTACCGGGATTCACATATCCATATACAATGGTATCAACAGGAAGATCCAAAGACGCACTCAACGGGGCGACAGACAACGTGGTCACAGACCGGATGCGATCAATGAACTGAGGATAATCGATAAAGGGATTACGATTGCGCTGATTGGTGAAGATATCATCATTGCGACGCTGCTCAGTCACTCCAGGAGGGAATGCAATATGCCACGTACGAAGCAAGGTCTCCTGAGGCTGAACGAATCCCGAATAATCCTGATAACGCAAAACAAAATAGAGCAACGACCGAGCGGCTTTCCCCTTCTGTGCATCACGAGGTTCGAAGAAAGACCCGTCCGATTTGGAGCCACCACCCGACCAGATGATATTGTTATTGACGATGCCGAACGGATTATTACCACGCTGATTGTTGGAGAGATCATCGCATGCATACAAGTGATGCAAGTCGGAACGCATCGGCTCGAGTGAATTGAAAAAACTCTGTGGAAAAGTATGCTCGGTATTGAAAGAGAAACGGTTCTGGCAGTCGGTACGGTCCACATATCCTACCGCCAAAGCTCCTGTATAGCAGCTCTCGATCGTATTCTGTGTAGCTCCCTGTCCGTTTCGCGCAAGATTATCGATCTGCATGAACATGGAATCGCGACCCGTCACATATCCAAGTGTATCATAGTCAAGCGCCAGTAATGTGCGAAATGCATTTTTGAGTGGCTCCTCTTCGAGATTCTCCGTGTTGGCGTAATAACTTTTAGAATACCTGCCCTGACCGACCAGATCTATGCGGAGCGGACCACGCAATCCGTCGTCTTCGATGACCAATTCAGAATTATGATAAACATTGTGCCGCGGTGAAAAACGGATCCAGCAAGTAGCAGTGCCACCAGCCGGAATGAAGAACCAATTGTAACGACAAGAGAAGGCGGGAGCGCCATAGGAGTTATAAAAACGAAGATTGATGACAGTGACCGGACGGTTAAGGGTATTAGTCAATGTCAAAGGGAGGCTGTCAGGCGAGAGCTCCGTGACCACACCGAAATCAAGCTGAGAAACAGAAGCCGTTAGAGCCTGTGCCCGCAAACTGACCACCGGCCATGAACAGAGGGAGAATAAGACGAGGGACGAAAGAATCCGTAGGGTTCGCATAGGATTGGAATGACAAAATTAGTCATTCAAAAATTGGCATTGACATTTATGGATTCCCGTATGAAAAGTTGCGACCAAACCAGAGGTCACATGGTTGCATCCGGATTATCGTTCGAATGTTCCCAACCCGTTTGCTCTGATTTATAGACCTGCCGCTTATTGCAACGCTGACAGCGACGGGAATATTTATAATCGTACGAATTGCCGTGATCCTTCCACGTCAACTCATAATTCTTATACGCCCAACGATGACCAATGAGGTTACAGATCATCGTCATGACTGATTGCAGGAACTTGCCATGTCTCGGAAAAAGATTCTTCTCCACTTGAACTTCAGGGTAAATGATAAAATGTTAACCTGTCATTTGAACATCCAAATTGCAAGGAATGTTCGGGGGTGTTTACCACTATTTAAGAACAAATATACGCTTTTTTAAGCCATAATATGGCATTAATAGGGGTCAGCCCCTTTTTCTTCGTCCTGCCATGCCAGCCGCACGTCGTACAGCAAGGCTACCGAACCGGGTACGGAGGTGATCCATCGCTTGGTAAAGCCTGATACTCTCTTCACTGTCGTCAAAAAGATCGATCTGATGTCCACCGTAGGCCAGGTGGCTGAAACGTATTCCGATAAGACGAACCAGAAGACGTCGGTTATAAAGTTTTTCAAAGAGCTCCTTTGCACGAGCCAGGAGCACGTGATCGCAGGCCGTGTAAGGTACACGCGACTGTACGGTATGCGTATCGAAGTTGGAATAACGCAACTTGACAGTGACGCAGGAAGTGACTTTGTCTTCTGTGCGTAATTGGAATGCGAGCTTTTCCGTCATGCCGACAAGCAAGTCGCGCAGACGGGCTATATCAATCGTATCCTGTTCGAATGTTGTTTCTGTTCCGATCGACTTGCGCTCTGTATAAGGCTCTACCGGTGAAGGATCGATGCCGTTCGCTTTTTTCCAGATAACTAAACCGTTTTCGCCGAGTACACGTTCCATGAGTTGTGGAGGCATCTCCTGCAGTGTACGTACATATTCGACACCCATACTTCGAAGCAACCGATAGGTCTTCTCTCCAACCATGGGAATCTTACTGATGCTCAGGGGAGCCAGAAAACCTTTCTCGGTACCGTGATCGACTTTCAACTGTCCGTTGGGCTTCGCTTCACCGGTAGCCACTTTGGAAACGGTTTTATTAAGCGAAAGCCCGAACGAAATCGGAAGACCTGTCTCCCGTGTGATGCGCTGACGCAATTCGGTCGCCCAGCGATAGCATCCGAAGAACCGATCCATACCTGTGAGGTCGAGATAGAACTCGTCGATAGAGGACTTTTCATACACCGGAACACTCTCTTCGATGATGGATGTGACCAAATCAGAGTAATAAGAATAACGGTCGAAATCGCCGCGGACGAACAACGCATCAGGACACAAGCGTCGTGCAAGCTTGACCGGCATTGCGGAATGCACACCGTAAGCGCGTGCTTCATAGCTACAGGCTGAAACCACACCACGATCACCGAAACCGCCGATAATGACCGGCTTACCGCGCAAAGACGTGTTCTCCAGACAGGCGACAGACACGAAAAACGCGTCAAGATCCATATGTACGACAGTGGACATGTTCTCTCAGCAGTGCTTCGATAAGTTCAGTACAAGTTCGCAGTCGGCAGTCATTGAAGATCAAACAGACTGCAGACTGTCCACCAAAATGGTTGTATTACAATCTTCTTGCATGATCATAATATAGTCATTACATTTGCTTCGTCAATGTTTTTTGATTGTTACATGACCCCCGGCGAATCCGGCGTTTCCACATGGACATGTTCCGTGCGGAAATGCGGGATACGCGGGAAAAACAGATAACATGTTCTTCAACAACAACATCAAACTCCTCCGCCAGCGTCGAAACCGCACGCAGGATATCGTAGCGAACGAACTGAATGTGACGCGCTCGACGCTCAACAGTTATGAAAACGGCAGCATCAAGAATCCCACCCTTGACATGCTGATCGCTTTCTCGAAATACTTCAAGGTATCGATCGACACGCTGGTGAAACTCGACCTATCGCGCTTGTCGGAATTCCAGCTGACAGAGTTGGAGAGGGGCAATGATGTGTATGTGACCGGCGCACGCCTGCGAATTTTGGCTACCACGGTGGACAGTAACAACCGTGAGAATATCGAGGTGGTTCCTTTGAAAGCGAAAGCAGGATATAAAAGCGGTTTCGCCGATCCGGACTTCATCAAGAAGTTGCCAACATTCCAGCTTCCTATTCTTTTCGCCGAGCGCAAATACCGGATGTTCCAGATCAGTGGCGACTCCATGCTGCCGATTCCTGACAAATCGTATGTGATCGGAGAATACGTGGAGAACTGGAACGATATCAAAGACGGTAACGGATATGTAATCCTCACACAGGACGAAGGAATTGTTTTTAAAATAATTTATAATCAAATCCGCAAAAACCGGACACTGTTGCTGAAATCATTGAATCCGGTGTACGAGCCATACGAGATTCCGGTGAACGAGGTACGCGAAGTGTGGAAATTCTGCAATTACCTAAGTGATGAAATTCCGGAGGAAGGTGTGGCAAAAAACGAATTGCTGGAAAAATTCTCCCGACTCGAAAAAGAGATGAAGAGCCTGCGGACATCGCTGGAGTGATAAAACGTCCGGAAGGATTTTTTTGCACTTTTACCAAGTGAAAAATATGACCAAGTCTGTAATAACGGGATTGCTTTGTGTTTTATCCTTTGAACTAGTGAAAGGACAAAACACAACCACTCCCAAAGACCCTGGCTACGATACCACGTACATAAAAAGCTTTCGCGATAACCTTGTGGTAACCTTGCTGTCGGCAACCACCGGAAACAATATAATACTTACAGACAATAACGGAAAACAGGTCACCTTCTCCACCAATGTACCATCCAGTTTCGGCATCGGACTGGACTATAAATGGATAACGCTTGAATACGCATCATCATTCGGACGGACCGGCCCTCCTGCAAAGGGATATACCAAACTGAATAATATAGGTGTCGGATTGACTGGACGAAAATTCTGGTTTAGGAATTTCTATCAACGTACAGAAGGATACTATCTGCAGAATCCTGAGTACTTCAATAAGGATTTCAATCCTGCCACTGATCTTTATCCGCACCGCGACGATGTACGCTCAAGTGTTTACTATGCAACGGTGAATTATGGATTCAATCACCGACGCTTCAGCAACATGGCTGCAATCTGGCAATTGGAAAGACAAAAGAAAAGTGCAGGCACCTTCACTGCCGGCCTTACCTTCTCGATGGGCGACTACGCAGCCGACAGTGCTTTGATTCCGGAGAATGCGGAAGACGATTTCGAAAGGAAACAATCCATCACCAGTCTGCGCTTCAGGATGTACGGCGTGAATGCCGGATATATCCACACATTCGCCTTTACCAGAAGCAGGAAGTTTTTTGTAAGTGTCACACTGATTCCAGGGATGGGTTATCAGACAGCGGATGCGAACAGCGAAGAGCAGACGGATGTGATTCGAAAAAAAGGCATTGGACTGCATTCTGAAGGAAGAATCGTTACCGGCTACAACGGCGATAACTGGTATGCAAGTGTCACTTCGATCGGCTATACCGTAAGCAGTGCGTTTTCAGGAATGAATCCGTTCTCGCAAGGGTACGTTTTCGGAAGGCTTTGTGTAGGGTACAAATTCAAAATGCCAGAAACGAAATCTCCTTTTTTGAAAAAGCTGGGACTCTAGGATCCGGACTCGCTGTCCGACTTCCTAAGTACCCTCCATGCGAAATACAAACTCAGGGAGGTCAAAACGGCTGCGGCAAGGAACGGCGCACCCGGGAAATAGATGACGGCTCCGGGTTGAGAGAAGACAGAAAAGAGATTCGTCATGAGTAATGGTCCCAAAATCGAGGTGAGCGAAATCACGACGGTCAGTGCGCCCTGAAATTCGCCTTGCTCGTTTGCAGGAACTTTTGAACTCATGATGCTTTGCAGGGACGGACCGGCAAGTCCTCCTAATGCAACGGGCATCATGAAGACGTACATCATCCAGCCCTCACTTGCAAATGAATACAGTATGAAACCCAGCGCATAGCAAGTAAGTCCGACGTAAACAGAACGGCGCTGACCTAATCGCGGAACAACAACACGTATCAAACCTCCCTGCACGACAGCTATCATCAACCCTACGAAACCCAAAGAATAGCCAACCTGTTTTTCATTCCAACCGAATTTTTCAATAGTGAAGTAGGTCCAGGTGGATTGATTCGCATGACCTGCGACGTATATGAAAACGAATGAAACCAATAATGAAAGTACCACAGGATAGCGCCCGAGCTGACGTAATGTGCTTAACGGATGAGCTCTTCGCCAATCAAACAGCCGACGGTTCTCCTTTCCCAGGGATTCCGGCAGAATGAAATAACCGTACAACGCATTCAAGATGGCAAGCGCTGCCGCAGCAAAGAAGGGTGTGCGAGGACCGAAATGTCCCAACAACCCGCCAATGACCGGACCTATTATGAAGCCGACACCGAATGCGGCTCCTAACATTCCGAAACCTTGTGCTCTTTTTTCAGGTGGACTGACGTCGGCGATGTATGCCCCCGCCGTTGTAAAACTGGCGCCCGTTATTCCGGCAATGATACGGCCGATAAATAACCAGAGAATAGAAGATGCCAGTCCCATCAATATATAATCGATTCCGAATCCGAAAAGCGATGCCAACAAAACGGGCCTACGACCGAACCTGTCGCTTAATGCTCCGATAACCGGCGAGAGCAGGAATTGCATGGAGGAATATGCAAAGGTCAATAAGCCTCCGTAGAATGAAGCGTCTGCGACTGTTCCACCGTGAATCTCTTGAATCAGTGCAGGCAAAACGGGAAGAATGATACCAAGACCGATAACATCGATAAGTACAGTCACGAAAATGAAGGTGAGGGCTCTTCGCGAACTGTGATCTTCCATGATACAAATCAACGGAAATTAGGCATCAGTGCAATGCTTCATACAAAAACGATTGACGCTCGATATGTGTAATCAAAAGAAGATATTTGTGAAGTAAATCATGGATCCCAGAAACATACGATCGGAAAATTTTACCTACGAACTGCCTTGCGAGCAGATTGCGAAATTCCCGTTAGAGCAGCGAGACGCATCGAAGTTGTTGTGTTACAGAAACGGTGAAATCGAAGATCTTGCATTCAGCGATCTGACTGCAAAATTGGAGCATGGCGACCTTCTTGTCTTCAATCGGACAAAAGTAATTCATGCCAGATTGCTTTTTGAAAAACCCACCGGCGGAGTGATAGAGATTTTCTGTCTGGAGCCTCACGATGAACCGGATCCGGCTATCGCACTGCAATTGAAAGGAACGGCAGTTTGGCGAGTGCTTGTCGGAAATCTCAAAAGATGGAAAGATCCGGTTTTACGTATGCACGATCCACATGCAGGTGCTGAATACGGTTTGGAAGCCATATTGGCAGGAAACGCGGATGACAGTTTATTGGTGAGGTTCAGTTGGAATCAGGATAAGACATTTGCCGAATTGATTGAACGTTACGGACGCTTACCGATTCCACCCTATCTGGGAAGAGATGCTGAGGCCTCCGATGAACTGCGATATCAAACGGTGTATGCCGACCGTGAAGGATCTGTAGCGGCTCCTACAGCAGGCTTACACTTCACGGAAAGTGTATTCGATTCCTTGGAAAAAGCAGGAGTCTCACGCACCTTCGTCACGCTACATGTAGGAGCAGGCACTTTCAAACCATTGAAGTCCGAAACCATCGGTGGTCATCTGATGCATGAAGAGCGGATCGATGTGGATTTGGAAACAATTTCTACCCTGATCAGACAAATACGGAGTAAAAAACGGATTATCGCTGTGGGTACCACATCGATGAGAACGCTGGAAAGCCTATACTGGCTGGGTGTATCCGTGATCAAAGGCGAGGTTACCGGCCTTGTCGACCAATGGACTGCTTATGATTCCAAGGGAGAAAACATTTCGGCACTCGACGCATTGGAATCGCTTGAATTGCAATTGGTACGAACCGATCAAGAGCAATTGCATGCGACCACGCGGATCATTATCGTGCCCGGCTATGAATTCAAAATGGTGGACGGACTGGTCACAAATTTCCACCAGCCATCCAGTACATTGCTGTTGCTGGTTGGGGCGCTCGTAGGTGATGATTGGAAAAAGATTTACAATCATGCTTTAACGAACGGATACCGATTCCTTAGTTACGGAGATAGTTCTTTGCTGATAAAATCGGTCTGATTTTTATTCTATAAAACTGATTTTCAATAACATAACTTTTCTTTCATCTTTTCCTTGATGAGTCAGTTCCAACTTACAAATACCAGAAACTGATTTCGTACAAAACGTGTTATTAGAGGGTTGAAAAGCAGCTCGGATACTGCTCAAAATGACCAAAATAACGGGCAAAAAAGCGTAAATTCGGGCCGCAAACTGTGGAAGAGTGATGAATATGCAAAATCAAGATTTACCCTTCGATTATTTCCCCATGGTCATCCAATTTGTGGTGGCACTTGGTTTCATTGTAACCACCATGGTTGCAACGCACTATCTCGGACCAAAACGCAAATCCAAAATCAAGCTCGAATCCTTCGAATGTGGAATCGAATCGAAAGGCAATGCCCGCATTCCTTTTTCGATCAAATATTTCCTGGTGGCCATCCTCTTCGTCCTTTTCGATGTGGAAGTGGTTTTCATGCATCCGTGGGACGTGAATTTCAACGAGCTTGGCACCACAGGCCTACTCGAAATGTTTGTTTTCATGTTGTTGTTACT
>JBJSZR010000437.1:0-6990 GCA_046090385.1 Bacteroidota bacterium | reverse complement strand
CGGACAAGTATATTCATTTCGATTTTCCAGCGAATCAGCAGTTGGTCTTACCCCTTCTGTGGAATCCCTTGATCCGCAACCACAGCAGGCACACACACAGAACGCAATAATCAACCTCCTCATGCGTTAAAGTTACTAATTTGGCACTGATTTTTCCCGAAAATCGATACATGAGCCACAATGACCAGCCTATGAAGTCCATCAGATATTTCCTGCTCTTAGTAATCCTTTCTATGTTGTCTGTTACGGTCATGGCGCAAACCATGGATGAGCACGCCCGGACACCCGGAAAAAGTCCTATGGAAGGCGGGCAAAGCAAGCAGCAGAAGAAGGCGGATAAGAAAAAAGAGCAGCAAAAAAAGGAGTTGGATGATGCTATCAAGAAAGGGAGGAAGCAACACATGTCTTACCAGGACAAAGCCACTAAACGTCGTATGAAAAAGAATAAGAAAAAGGCAAACAAGTGGAACCAACGTTAGGCTTCAAAGCCTCCAAAAGACGTCCGTTTTATTCATATGGTGACAATTCTCATAGGAGACCTTGATCTCGGACTGGATTACGACTTATGGAAAAATCAAAGCACGACCGACTGATTATTCGGTTTTTGAAACATTTGGAACGGATTCGAGTAAATAAACGTCCGGAAAAGCCAAGTTGGCACCCTTCCGTATTATACAATGAAAAGATTCTCTGCCGCGATTTTCATTTTTGCAGTGATATGCTCGTGCATTTCGCCTAAAAAAATCGTGAATTTCCAGGCGCCGATTGGAATGGACACGGTATCAACTGACGTCACAAACCGGGAGAATTATATCGCAATCATTCAGCCGGGTGACCTACTTAACATTTACGTGGCCAGTTCCAGCGCCGAAGCCAGCAAATATTTCAATTTCTCGGAGCGACCGGAGGATCAGAATTCCATGGCGAATGCGTATCTTGTAGATGATGAGGGCAATGTTCACTTGCCGATGATCGGCGACATGAAGGTGGTCGGTTTGACATCGGGTGCCGCACGGGATACACTTACGCGTCGCCTCGAAAAATACCTGGTGAATCCTTCAGTAAAATTGACCATCCGTAACTTCCGGGTGACAGTCATCGGTGAAGTGGCTCGTCCTGGTGTTGTGTCTGTCGTGAATGAACGCATCTCACTGCCCGAAGCCTTGGCCATGGTAGGAGACCTCACCATCTACAGTCGTCGCGATAATATTATGGTCATTCGTGACCATGACGGTAAAAAAGAATACGGAGTTGTGAATCTTGAATCCCGGGAGTTGTTCAATTCCGACTTTTATTGGTTGCATGCCAACGACATTGTCTATATCGAACCTATGAAGACCAAGAAGACCATGGCGGAGACCTGGTATCGTGTGCTTCCCATAATTTTCAGCGGCGTTTCACTCGCCCTGGCCATATTGGCTGTCGTGAAATGAAATGACTGCCTGATCAATAATGAGTCAATACGAAAATCCGGTACCTGAAGCTAAGGACGAAGACAGTGGCTTCGACTTCAAACATTTCTTTTTCCATTACATCATCCGGTTTTGGTATCTGTATGTAGGCTCATTGGTCCTGGCGCTGCTCATCGGTTATTATTATTCCTGGTACTCAACGCCTATTTACAGTGCTTCGGGATCTGTGATGATCAAGCAACCCAAAGGAAGTTCCGATGCCGCTGACATCCTCAAGCAGCTGAATGATTTCACAACCGACCGGAATATCCAAAATGAAATGGAGGTACTCCGCTCGAGAGCTTTGGTGGTGAAAACGATCAACGAGCTCGATTTCGACATCAGTTACTTCCTGAAAGGCAACGTCAAGACCACGGAAGTTTACCAGGAATGCCCTTTCAGTTTCAAATATGACACACTCCGCTATTCTGCCTATTCCACGCCCTTGCGCGTCAGGATACTTGATAGCGATAACTTTTTGATTTCTTACACTGATTCCAAGACCGATAATGACGTAGAGCTGAAGGCGAAGTTCGGAGAAACGGTCAACGATGCGTTAGGCACCTTCAGCCTGGAGAAGCGCCCTTTTTTCAATGATCTTGCATTCAATAACAAGGAGTATGAAAAGCGCAATTTCATTCTTCGCTTCAACTTGAAAGAAGATCTGATCGGCAAGTACAGAGGTTTGCTCAGCATCTCGTTGCCTAACAAAACCTCTTCCATGCTTAATATAACGTTGGAGGATCCTGTTCCTGAGAAGGCGGTCGATTTCATTAATAAGCTGGTGGAAGTCTGGCTCAGGTCCAACATCGAAGAAAAAAACGAACTTGCCCGTAACTCGCTTATGTTCATTGATGAGCAACTTGCGCTCATCTCCAGTGACCTGGAACAGGTAGAGTCGAAATATGAGAAGTTCAGAGCTGAAAAAGGCATCACGGATGTAAGCACGGAAGCGACCTCTTATCTTCAGAGTGCTCAAAGCTATGACGAAAGGATTTCCGATCTGGAACTCAAATCCAGTTTTTTGAATTATCTCGAAAATTATGTCCGTGATGACAAGGAGCTCAAAGGTCTATCGCCGGCGAGTATTGGAATTGATGACGCCTTGCTTCAGAAACTCGTTACCCAACTTAGCGATCTTGAGAGCCAGCGCAGGGTTTTATCCGCAAGCGCGACTCCCGATAACCCTAAGATGGTCGAATTGAACCTTGCTATCCAAAACACCAAGTCCGATCTGCTCGAAAACATCAAGAGCATCCGCGCAGGGTTGAAGGCTTCTAAGACCGAAGCCGCTACGCAATTGGGAAGGATAGAGGGAAAGATCAAAACCTTGCCCGGATCTCAACGCGTTATCGTGGATATTGAGCGTCAGCGGAGTGTGAAAGCCGGACTTTATACTTATTTGATGCAGAAGAGGGCGGAAACCGCTATCATTCTGGCATCTACTATTTCTGACAATAAACTCGTTGATAAGGCGCATGCCACCTACCGGCCGATTCGTCCAGTGACTAGTCAGATCTATCTCTTTTCGGCCATACTTGGACTTCTCTTCCCATTCGGATTTGTCTATTTGCGCGATACACTTAATGACAAGATCCGCGACCGGCAATCGCTTGAACGCGCCACACAGGTACCTCTGCTTGGCATGGTCGGTTTCAATGAATCCGAATCCGTACTGATCGTACAGGATAATCCGAAAGGGTCTATCACTGAGGCATTCAGATCCCTTCGGGCCAATCTGCAATACTTCAATACGGCTAACCAGAAGTGCAATGTTATCCTGGTTACATCTTCTGTGAGTGGAGAAGGAAAGAGTTTTTGTTCAACGAATCTCGCAGGTATCGTGGCTATGTCGGGTAAGAAAACCGCTATTCTAGGCTTCGATTTGCGTAAACCGAAGCCCCCGGAAAGGTTCAATCTCAAAAGCGATAAAGGGATCAGTAATTATCTGATAGGTGCTGCAACGATAGAAGAGATCATCCAGCCTTCGTTGCTCGAAAATCTCGACTTCATCTTGTCCGGCCCTAAGCCTCCTAATCCTGCCGAGCTTCTCATGAGTGAGAAAATGAATGATCTTTTCGCCTATCTCAAAGACCGTTACGATTATCTCATCCTTGATACGCCTCCCCTTGGACTTATTTCCGATGCACTTGCGTTGATGCCTTGGGCCACTGCCATGGTGTATGTGGTGCGTCAGGATTATACCCGAAGACAGCAGCTAGAGACATTGAACAAGTTGCACAGGGAGGGAAAACTTCGTCATCTTTCAATCGTGCTCAATGCAGTACGATTCGGTGGCGTCGGTTACGGTTACGGTTACGGCTACGGCTACGGTTATGGCTATGGATACGGCTATGGCTATGGGTACGGACACGGCTACTATGAAGAAGAGCCCAGTAAGAAGAAGCGTTTCCTCCGAAATCGCCGAAGTAAGCGAAAAGAAAACGATAACTCCTGATCAACCGCTAACGGTTTTTTCCGGATCATATTCCTGCCATGCAATCCCTGCGACGTATCCTCGACAACGAGTCCCTGAAGTTGTTGAAGAACAGTTCATGGGTATTGTTCGCCAACTTCTACAGTACTGGGTTGGCCTTCCTTCGTTCTGTTTTCATTGCACGTGGACTTGGCGCATCATTATTCGGGTCGTATGCGATCATCGTATCTTTTGTAGGCATGATCCAGGAATTCCTGAACCTGAACCTTGGCACTGCTCTCATCCGCTACGGCGCAGGATATCAGGCAGCTGGACGAAATGACAAGCTGAAAGCCTTGGTCGTGACATGCCTGCGGGTTAGCGGCGTCATGCTATTGGTTTCTGTTTTGGTGATAATCGTATTACTGGAGGTCGATTACCGGCAATTCATATCGAGTCCAGGTCTTGAAACCTATGTGATCGCTTATGCTTTGGCAGCAGGGATCACCTATTTCAATTCCATCAGCCGTAGCCTGCTACGTCTTCATTACCGCTTCCGTATCAGTTCCCTGATCGAAATGGTCATGGACACGTGCGAGACTGCAGCAGTAGCTTGGGTCGTTTGGTTTCATCCTAAAAGTCTGGAAGCATTTTTTCCTACACTTATCGCAGTCAGATTTCTCAACGGATTCATTTGCAATCTCGCGGCATTCCGTGAGTTGAGCGATGTGCTTGATGTGGCTCCTGATGATTCCGGTGCTTCCATCAAAGAAGACCTATCTTCCATCCGTAATTACGTATTGGGCAACTCTCTGGGTAATACGCTCAAGACACTAATTTCACAGGGCGATGTGTTACTTCTCGGATTGCTTGCATCTCCTGTCGAAGTCGCTTTTTATGTCGTTGCAAAAAAATCGGCTTATGCCGTACTTACATTATCCGATCCGCTTACAAGCTCGGTTTTCCCTCAATTGTCAAAGTTGCTTGCTGAGAGGCGCTACTCCGATGTGAAGACCATGCTGAAGCGGGTCACCCTGGTCGGTGCAGTGCCGGCCGTAATTTTTTTTGTGACCATGCTTTTCCTCAACAAATGGTTGCTTATCACCGTATATGGTAAAGAGTACGCAGAATCCTCAGCCAGTTTCATGTACTTCCTGACGGGTGCTTTGTTAGGGGCGTTGACGTTCTGGACGCTTCCGTTGGTCCAAAGCCTTGGCATCGTACGTTTGAGGGTTGTCGCCTATCTAACCACCATCATTATCGGGGCGGGCTTGTCGTTTTTATTGGTTCCCGGATACGGTGCACGCGGAATGGCCATTGCATTGCTTGTCACCAATATCCTGAATGCAACCATCTTCATCCTTTCGTCGTTCCGTACCTTGCATAAGGCAGAGACCGAAGGGAAAGCTGTCATATGATATCATGCTGATCGACTTCAAACGCTCTGGTTTTTTTCTGCATCCGTTGGCGGCTTTCAATTACCTCCGTGGGAAAAAGCGTGCTGTCCACGAATTGATGTTGCACAGAGCGGGAAAGATCCTGTTGCAAGACCGCTTCGACCGTAAGTTGTCAGACCAGGTCATCCGTGAATTGCGTCGTGATGATTTCATTCCGATGAATTCGTTGTCGGGTGTTCAACTGCCGGGCAATCGTCCGACTTATTTTTTCGGAAAATTCCTTTATTACATCGTTCGAATGTCTCGACCGACAATCATGGTCGAGACGGGTGTCGCTCATGGTGTTTCTTCTTGGACCATCCTCAATGCCATGGAGCGAAACGGAGCAGGTAAATTATGTTCCATCGATTTGCCTGATCTGGATTTGAAAAGCTATAATCCGGGAAACATTCAAAAGACTTCAGGTTGGGCCGTGCCGGATGCGCTGAGGCATCGTTGGGAACTACGACTTGGATCATCAAAAGAGCTGCTACCTGCCTGGTTGCAAGAACTGGGTGAGATCGATGTTTTCTTCCATGACAGTGATCACAGTTACGAAAACATGCTTTTTGAATTTTCCACAGCTTTGCCTCACCTTAAAAAAAAGGGGCTCATCGTAAGTGATGATGTTCATAAGAATGCCGCTTTTGCGGAATTCGCAGGTGCTCATTCCCTCACTGGCGTAAGGTTTTTTACCAAAGGAGGAGCTGCCTGTCTCGATAGCGCCATTTCGGACCGGTAACCTTTATCAGCCGAATCAGTATGATAAGACGGTCAGGTGTGACCTGTTGAAATTGTCATGTTACCCATCTATCAGCCGTACTTGCCGAAAGAGTGCCTGAGGTACGCCCATGAGGCACTTGAATCGACATGGATCTCCTCTCAAGGAGTCTTTATAGATCGCGCAAAAGAGCGGCTTAAGGATTTGGTCGATAGCCGTTACGTGATACTTGTCAATAACGGAACCTGTGCAACACACATGTTGGCTCTTGGACTCCACTTCAAATACCCTCATGTCAAAAAGCTACTGGTGCCTAATAACGTTTATGTTGCGGCATGGAACAGTTTCCTCTATTCCGGAGGTTTTGAACTCATTCCTGTAGATGCTGATCTGAACACATGGAACATGGATGCCGGCATGATCGGTGAGCCGGGTGATGATACCGCTCTTTTGGTGGTTCACAATCTGGGTAATATCGTGAATGTCCCGGCCATCCAACGGAAATATCCCCGCTTGTTGATTGTTGAAGATGCCTGCGAAGGACTTTTTGGAAAATACGAGGGCAGCTCTGCAGGAACCCGTTGCCTGTTGGGTTCGATCTCCTTTTTCGGAAATAAGACGATAACATCCGGTGAAGGCGGCGCCGTGTTCACTCAGGATGAAGAGTTGTTCGAATACCTGAACTCCGTTCGTGGCCAAGGTCAGTCGAGTGTTCGATATGTACATGATAAACTCGGATACAATTACCGCATGACCAATATTCAAGCTGCCTTATTGTTCGGTCAGATGGAAATCGTGGATGAAATTCGTTCCCGTAAGCATGAGGTCTTTGAAAGGTACCGGCGTGAGTTGGAGCCTGTGGACGAGGTGCGTTTTCAAATCTGTGAGCCTGAAACTGAACACGCACAGTGGATGTTCGCTGTTCGTTTTGAAGGCTTCACATTCGAACGTAAACGGGCACTTGAG
>JBJSZR010000436.1:0-1555 GCA_046090385.1 Bacteroidota bacterium | reverse complement strand
ACTGATCATCACTTTTCCCCATTTGATGGGTTTTTTCAAGAAAGAATAACGTAGACCAGAATCCGACTTCTTTTCGGTGAGGTGCGCCTTCACGTTGGGAATCGATGCCTCGAATGCAGTCATGTTTTCCTCTATCTTTCTTCCTTTATATCCGGCAGTCAATCCTGCAATGCGGACATCATCGAATTCCTCAGGCTTGATGCGCTCTTCCATTCCGCTGGGGATAAAAACCCCTAAAGTGCGGTTGTTTGACAGAAAATATTTCTTCGCAACAAGCCTTACATCGTCAACGCTTACTTTCTCATATCGATCGCGGGTAAGGTACCATAAGCGATAATCCCCTCCACCGATGTACTCCGTCATATTGATGGAAAAATTGATCGTATTGTTTGTAATATCATCGACCTGCTTCATGAGCTTGGCCTTACCTCTCTTGACATCCTCTTCAGTATAAGAATTGGCTGCGATTGCATCCAGCGATGCTACAAAAGCTTTCCGTGAATCGGTGAAGTCGGTTGATTTGGGAACCTCCAGTCCGATATAAAAGAAACCCGGATCATGAAGCACAGGTTGATAAGCGAATACGCTGGAGCCCTTTTTCGTTTCCACCAAAGTCTTGTAGAGATAACCTGAAGGGTCGGACTGTAATATCTCGGCAAGGACATCCATGGCCGCATAATCCTCATCAGCGAGTGCTGATACGTGGTACATCGATGCAACGTACTGCACATCGCCAGTACGCTTGAGTTCAACAAAGCGTTCGCCGTCTTGGGCAGGCTCAACCGTGTAGGTCTTTTCCAACACCCTGGCTGGACGAGGAATAACGGAGAAATACTCCTCGATATACTGTAAAGCTTTGTCCTCGTCGAATTTTCCTCCGACAATCAAGACTGCATTGTCGGGCTGATAATATTTCTGATAGAAAACACGTAACCGGTCTGCTTTGACACGTTCTATGTCTTCACGGGAACCGATGGTACTGTTACCGTAATTATGCCAAAGATAACCGGTAGAGATGATACGTTCCATGAGAATACTGCTCGGATCGTTCTCCCCTATTTCGAACTCGTTTCTTACAACGGAGAATTCCTTGTCGAGATCTGACTGTAGAATCGTAGCATTGATCATGCGGTCTGCTTCCATTTCCAGACTCCATTTCAGATTCTCATCGGATGAAGGGAAAATCTCGTAATAATTGGTGCGATCATACCAAGTTGTTCCATTGGCATTTCCACCTTTGTCGCCTAACATTTTCTTGATGTCACCGAGATTCTTTGTGCTCTTGAATAACATGTGCTCAAGAAGATGTGCCATACCGGTTTCACCATAACCCTCATGTCGAGAACCTACTTTATAGACTATGTTGACCACCATATTGCTTTGTGAAGCATCAGGAATCAGAAGGATTTGCATGCCATTCTGTAAAGAATATTCCTTGACACCTTCAACTGTACGTTCGAATTTAGGCTTGTCCTTTGAAAAAGCCGATAAACCCAACAGCACTGAAAGTATGCCACAAGCGATTGATTTTTTGAAGTTCATTTGATTGTTTTTT
>JBJSZR010000435.1:0-1556 GCA_046090385.1 Bacteroidota bacterium | reverse complement strand
CCACCCTTGTCTGCTGAAGGATGATTTCAGACAGCCAGATACGGTAGGGGTCTTTCGTCTTGCGCCATGGGAGGTCGCGACCGTTGACTGCATACCATGAAATCAGTTTTCGTGCGATCGGGTGCATGGGTCAGTAAAGGTAGTGGCCTGGCTGCATAATGTGCCTTATTATTCGTTTTTGGTCATTTACCCCGTATTACTGCCGGCAGTCATGCGGACTAAGGTGTTTATGGAAAAACATGGACCAGGGCTTTTATTTTCAGGGATTAGCGCTATCTTTGCGCCCCTACTTCGTTATTTTACAACTACTTAATAGTCAAACAAATGACCAAAGCAGAACTGGTAGCCGAAATTTCAGCTAAAACCGGTATCGAGAAGACGGTGGCCTTGCAGGCAGTTGAAGCGGCGATGAAGGTGATCAAGAACACGATGGCAGATGGTGAAAACGTTTATCTGCGCGGGTTCGGTTCATTCATTGTAAAGAAGCGCGCACAGAAACTGGGCCGCATCATATCGAAGAATACCACGATCGTTATTCCTGAACATAATATACCTGCATTCAAGCCGGCCAAGACTTTTTCGAACAAGGTGAAGAACGCCAAGATCAAGAAGAATCAGACCTCTGAAGCGATCGACTAACGTATGCCAATCCGAACCCGGCTGTACTATGTGGCAGGGGCTATTGTCCTGACAGTCGCACTCTATCTTGCTCCAAGGGACAGGTCGGTAAAACCCGAAATCAGCTCTACTATTGACGGGCTATTCGAGTCAGTACTCGAAAATTCCAAAGCCGGTTTGCCGAAAGCAGTAACGGATTCGGTTCTTGTTTTGGAAAAGATGTTGCAGAGCAATCCTGAAGATACTTCAGTGATGGCCGAATTAGGGAGAAGGTGGGATCGGATGGGTGTTTGGCCTGTTTCAGCTCATTACTTCGAGCAGGTAGCAAAGAGATCTCCGGGTGAAAGGCAATGGCTGAATGCGGCATATCGTTACTTCGATGCTTTCAAAGCATCGAATGACACTTCGGTGGCTCAGATATATGCGGAAAATGCCATCCGCTGCTATCAGGAAGTCCTGAAGTTGGCACCGGAAAACCTGGATGCAAAGACCGATCTCGGGGTCTGTTATGCCGAGAGCAGCCCCAACCCGATGCAAGGCATTGTGATGCTTCGGGAAGTGGTTGAAAAGAAGCCTGATCATGAAAATGCTCAATATAACTTGGGCGTTCTCTCAGTAAAGTCAGGTCAATTGGAAAAGGCTGTGGTCCGTTTCGCCAAAGTTGTGGAGATAAACCCAAGCCGTAAGGATGCAGAGTTCCTGTTGGCCAGATGTTATGCTGACATGGGGCAACGCGACAAGGCGATTCCTATCTTGGGCCGCCTTAAAAATGACAGTAGCATAAACGGGTTGGCTGTTCAAGCGGCCACCTTGTACGATAAATTGAATTCTAACCAATAAACATCTCAATCCATGCCAAGCGGTAAGAAGAGAAAAAGACATAAGATGGCGACGCACAAGCGTAAGAAGCGTCTCCGTAAGAACAGACATAAGAAGAA
>JBJSZR010000434.1:0-9437 GCA_046090385.1 Bacteroidota bacterium | reverse complement strand
GTGGAACGCGCACGGCTCGCTGTCCAGCAGTCTCGATTGAACGATGAGATCACGAAGAACAATCTTTACAAGAGTGTTCAACAGGCAGTGCTAGATGCTTATTCCTCACGACGGAAGTATGATGCTTCCATGCGTTCAGTGGCCAGTCTTCGTGAAGCCGCCAAGTTCAATAAGGAGCGCTTTGAACTGGGACTTGTGAATACGTATGAGTACTCGATTTCAAGAAATAATCTTGCCCGCGGTGAAGCCGATCTCCTGCAGTCGAAGTACGATCATATCTTCCGTCTGAAAATACTCGATTTCTATCAGGGTCGTCCGCTTACTTTTTAATACAATTCCATGAAACGTCCACGTAGCCTCATGAAATGGCTGATCATTACAGTGATCGCATTGTTCGTCTTTTCATTTATCGGAAGAAAGCTGGGTTGGGTAGGAGGAAAGGAAAAGAAAGATGTCACTGTCGAGAGTGTCCAGCGTCGTACGGTCATAGAAGTCGTATCAGCATCCGGACGTATCCAGCCGGAAGTACAGGTTAAAATCAGTCCTGATGTTTCGGGAGAGATAGTCGAGTTGAATGTGAAAGAGGGAGATCGTGTCAAGAAAGGGCAATTGCTGGTAAGGATACTTCCGGATATCTATCAGTCGTACGTAGACCGTTCTGTGGCCACCGTAAATACGACGAAAGCGAATTATGAGAATTCCCGTTCAAGGGTTTCCCAGGCTGAATCCCAATTGGTTCGGGCCAGAGCGGCTTACGATAGGAACAAGCAACTGTTCGAAGAGAAATTGATTTCACCGTCCGAGTGGGAGTTGGTGAAGTCTACGTTTGAAGTCGCAGAAGCGGAAGTCGCTGCCGCACGACAGGCAGTCGACGCGGCCAACTTCAATGTCCGCAGCGCAGAGGCTTCTTTGAAAGAAGCGAATGATAATCTCAGGAAGACATCCATTTTCGCTCCTGTAGATGGAACCATTTCTAAACTGAATGTTGAAAAAGGCGAACGCGTTGTCGGTACCTCCCAGATGGCCGGAACGGAGATGATGGTGCTTGCCGATTTGAATGAAATGGAGGTGAATGTGGATGTGAATGAAAATGATATCGTCCGTGTTCATATGGGCGATACAGCAACTATCGAGGTGGATGCATATCTCGGAAAAAAGTTCACCGGCATTGTTACTGAAGTGTCTAACTCTGCGAATATCACAGGAATGAGTGTCGATCAAGTCACGAATTTCACTGTCAAAGTCAGAATCCTGCGTGAGTCGTACGAAAAAATTCTCGCCGAGAAGGGTGAAAACGGCACGGTATTTCATCCAGGTATGTCTGCTACAGTGGATATCCGCACCAGTCGTGTAGAAAATGTGCTTTCGGTCCCAATACAATCGGTGACCACCCGCGATACTGCCAAGACAGAGCGGAAGGAAGGTGAAACAGTTACGGTCTCAACCTCCACTTCCATGGAGGCTTCCAAGGAGATTGAGTGCGTATTCATAGTGGTTGATGGCAAGACAGAGTTGCGTCCTGTCACCATCGGACTTCAAGACAACACCTATATAGAAATAGTTTCAGGAGTCAAGGAGGGTGAGAAGGTTGTTACTGCGCCTTACAGCGCCATTTCACGATCGTTGAAAAAGGATGATCAGGTGAATGTGGTGAAGAAAGAAGAACTGTACGCAGCTGAAGAGAACTGATTCATGCCGTTGTTTCTTTGTATCGAGACTTCCACTTCTGTCTGTTCGGTATCGCTCGTGCATGACGGACATATTCTTGCGATCAGGGAGAATGCCGGCACGATGCTGCATGCTGAGCAGACTGCGGTATTTATTCAAGAGGTATTTCAAGATTCAGGTATTTCAAAATCTGAATTGGATGCTGTAGCGGTTGGTGGTGGCCCCGGTTCTTATACTGGCCTTCGGATTGGTACAAGTACTGCCAAAGGTCTTTGCTATGCTTTGGATAAGCCGCTTCTATCGGTCCCGACTTTACTGGGCATGGCTTCCGGCGCATTATTGAATATAGTTTCCGATCATGGAAATGCTTTGATGTGCCCGATGATCGATGCGCGTCGTATGGAAGTATATTCAGCCATTTACGACTCTTCCTTGCATGAAAAAATCAATGTCGATTCCGTGATAGTCGATGAAAAGTCTTTCTTCGATGTGATGGATGAATCTGTCGTGTGGTTTTTCGGCGATGGGATGCATAAATGCAAGCACCTATTGGGTGCCCATCCTAATGCCCGCTTTATCGATGACTTCGTCCACTCGTCTTCCTATTTGTACGGTCCGGCATCAGTCGCATGGAAAGAGGGACGCACTGAGCACATCGGACTTTACGAACCTTTTTATTTCAAGGAGTTCGTCGCTGGAAAAGGATCCGTCAGCCCGCGCAACTGAATTCTTATCTTATTTATTGATGTTTAATTTTTAAGCCAACATGTGTTGGTTGGCGATCACTTCCACTGTAGTGTAGATTTGACGACGTGAATTTGATAAATGAACGTCAGTCAAAAACCTATATACTTTAAATATTACTGCACCTTTCCGGCTTGACAGAAAAGAGCCCCAAAAGTCAACAGTCTGGATGGTCATCAGTAGTAACTGCAGAATTATAATCCTGATTCAATTCGAATCAATCATACTTTTCCTATGATTACACGACCAGATCATCCCTTTTAAAGTTTACTCCTTGAATATTTTTCGTTGTTTCTATTTATCATTTTTAATCTCAAACACTAATATCTATGAAAAACAGTTTTCTCTTTTCCGCTCTTTTAGTTTTGATCTTGTTGTCTTTTACGCAACAAGCCCAGGCCGTCAAGATTACCTTCGGAACCAAGTGTCATCCTGACGGGAACGGCGCTTGCGTCGGCGAGCGTGGAATATGCCTTATCATCGAAATCAAGAAAAATCCTGGGCTCGCGCGCCAGGCTGATATCTCCAACGTTTTGGGCGATGATATGGGTTACGCCGACTTGAACATGGTTTCAGGCAACCAAGTACGTCTAGATGTACTTGCTCAGCGATCGGATGTGACCTTAAGTGATGAATTCATAATCGAAGAACCTGTCGTTTTGAACTCTGAAGTTTCTGCTGATTTAGGTCATGCAAAGGTGGTCTTGTTGCCTGGAGTATATCGTGTCGATTATGGAATGTTGCCCTTCGGCTCCATCGTGATTCCAGTGGCTGTAAGATGAGCTCATTGAAATTTTTGTGTGTGTGGTTGCTGACCCTTGCCGGTGCCGGTTGCTCCTTTTGTATGTTGCCGCCTTATCGCGTGCACGATGGTTATGATGGGATGAGCAAGTCCGGTGCCGTGCTCGGGGCGGTTTTGGAATCCGAGGATATTGTCGAATTGAAGAAACTGCAGATATCAGGTATGATTGAAAGAAGTCCTTATACATGGCTTCTGATAGCCGCTCCCTGGTGTCCTTACGCGATGAAGGACTGGGAAAAGATATCGATGGAGGATGCAGCCCTGTCACGTCTTGGTGTGAATACGATGATCGTATTTGCTGATTACAGGCTAAGATTCATCTCCAGTCAGAAGAGAAAATACGACTACAGGAAAGGTGTATTCGTCCTGGATAATATCGACTTCGGAGACAGTACCTGGAAGAAGACTGAAAAACTCCTTCAAGAATTAGATGTTCAAAGCATAGCCTCTGAAAAATATCCCATCCATTTGCTGTTCGATAGTGAGCAGAACTTGATCTTTTCAGCGGTAGGTACCGTTAAAGATCCGATGGAAGTGGTCAGAAATCTGGAATCAGACGGGGATTTGAGAATCGGTAGCCTTAGGTATTGATTTCAATAAAATATTACAGAGAGTGGTCAAAAGTATCAGAAATGGACATGATTAGGAATAGCTTGTATCTGAAGTATCTGTTTTAGTATGATTTGAAAAAATCCATGGATGAGGAAGTCCCAATAATCATGAGCCGATGAAGTACATTCTCCGAAGACTAATTTGAATTACGACTACCTATTATTCCGGATGAAGACTGTTTCAGCTTTTATCCAGTATCGCAACAGCTGCATCAGCCGATTCAACAGGGAGCTGACAAGTGTTGTTGATACAGACATAAATCAGATTCTTGTCATTGATGAATCGTTCTTTGCAAATAGGAAGTTTTGATTTTCCATCCGGATCTCCTGCCAATATCACTAAAGGTAAAAAGTGTCTGTCAAGTTGGCTTCGTAATTGGTCAGCTGATTGTCCGCAGATGACAACTTCGTGAAAAGGTTGGGTGAGCCTTAGCAGCAGGCGAGCCCAGTTGGAGAAACCTGCGCCGTAACGCGGGAGTTCTCCGACTACCTGTGCAAGCATACGGAGGGAGCGTTCTTTCCAGTACAACCGGTCAGCAAGAAAGGAAAGCTGGAATAGATTTTCAGCCATCACGGAGTTGGATGCAGGTAGCACGTTGTCATGCCGTTCGGCTGATCGGGTGACCAAACAATCATCCAAATCGGACGTGAACCAGAACAGCCCGCTGTCATGGTCTGAGTGGTGACTTTCAGCGTACTCTGTGAATCTGATCGCTTCATGTAACCATTGTTCGTTGAAGGTAGATCGGTAAAGTGAAATTAGTCCTTGGATGAGGAAGGCATAATCCTCAGCAAATCCGGGCCCTTGTGCCTTTTTGCCGATGACTGTCGAGTGGAAGACTCTTCCTTCCGGGAGGGTCAGATGTTCGAGTAACCACTTCATACAGCGGATGGCGGATTGAAGATATCGCAGTTCGCCGAATGTGTCGAATGCATCACACCATGCTTTGATCATTTGCGCATTCCAGGAGAGCAACACTTTGTTATCCAGACCAGGTCTTATTCGTTGTTGCCGTGAGTTCAGGAGGTGTTGCTTGCAGGCGCGGATTACACTTCTCAGGGTATCGACGTCAATAGAGAATTCCGAGGCGATTGAATGATCATCAGTATCACGTACCAGTATATGTCGTCCGTGTTCCCAATGGCTTTTTGGGCCGATGCAGTAATAACGCCTGAAAAGCTTGTCGACATCGATTTTCTCGAATTCGGGTAAGCCTGCTTCATGCAGTTCAGTATCCGTCCATGTATAATATTTCCCTTCCTCGCCTTCAGAGTCTGCATCGAGGGCTGAGTAACAAGCACCGGATGCATCCATGAGTTCTCTTTCTATAAAGTCTATTGTTTCTTTAACCACTTCATGATAACGGAAATCGGGTCGATAACGATACGCCAACGCATAAAGTGAAACCAGTTGTGCATTGTCGTACAGCATTTTTTCAAAGTGGGGTACTTTCCAAATTGAATCAACGGAATATCGGGCAAATCCCCCGCCTAGTTGATCATAGATGCCACCGTTGGAAATTTTCTCCAAAGTCAGTAATACATGATCATGAACGGCTTTATCTCCTGTGCACGCACTGTACTCTAGCAGGAATTGATAGTTGTTGGGTAAAGGGAACTTTGGTGTACGGTTCGGTCCACCTTCCAGGTTATCGAAGCGGGATTTCCATATATGAATGCATTCAGATAGAATTTCATGTGAAAAAGATTCCGGAGTAGAAGCTACAGGCAGGTAATCCGCTTTACGCATACCGATAGTAAGTTCATCAGCATATTGATTCGCTTTGTCCGGATCGTTGATATGGAAATCCGAAAGTTTGACAAGCAAATCATTCCATACATGTCTCGGAAAATATGTACCGCCGTACAGAGGTCGCTTGTCGGGTAATGTAAAGCAGTTTAATGGCCAACCGCCTTGTCCGGTCATGAGTTGTACTGCACTCATGTACACGTGATCGATATCGGGTCGTTCTTCGCGATCCACCTTTATGCAGATGAAACGGTCGTTCATCATCCTGGCGGTCTCTTCGTTTTCAAAGGATTCATGTTCCATGACATGACACCAGTGGCAGGCTGAATAGCCGATCGATACAAGTACAAGTTTGTTCTCACGTTTGGCTTTTTCCCATGCATCGTCGCACCATGGATACCAATCGACAGGATTCTCGCGATGTTGCAATAAGTAAGGACTGGTTTCTTGGGCGAGACGGTTGGGCATGGCACGAAGGTAAGTAACTGGGTGTAGTGGTTCTTTCGAATTACTCCGTGTTTGAAATAGTCGAAAAAGTCAGCAAATGAAATAGTCCAAATAGTCGCAAACTGCCTCGACTATTCAGACTCCCAAAAGAGTCCAAAGAGTCCAAAAAGTCCAATTAGTCGAAATAGTCGAAATAGTCACAAGCTGCCTCGACTATTTAGACTATTTAGACTATTTAGACTATTCAGACTCCCCAAAGAGTCCAAAGAGTCCAAAGAGTCCAAAGAGTCCAAAGAGTCCAATTAGTCGAAATAGTCACAATGGACTTTTGACTATTCAGACTATTCTGACTCCTTTGACTCCTTCGACTCTTCAGACTATTTTGACTCCTAAGACTCTTCCGACTCTTCAGACTATTTTGACTCTTCCGACTCCTTGCAGGCTTCCTTTCCTCATCAACTAAACCTCTCAGGGTTTTGCATTATGAAAGCAATGAGTCTGCTGATATTCTCGTTTTTCAATTTGAGTCTTCCATAAGTCATAGCGTCGATGTAACCGAATTCTTTCGAGAAGTCCAGCCAAACGGAAGTTTCCGCATTCTCGCCGGCCGCATCCGTCAACTTACTGATGAAATACTTTTTATAGTGACGCTTCCGGTAGCCCTCTGCCATATTCGCGCAAACAGATCGGGATGACCTGCGGATTTGGTCCGACAGCAGGTATCTTTCCTCTTGTGGAAATGATTTTACCAGCGTGTGGATTTCAACCGCTAATTCGAAGCTTTGTTTATAGACTTGGAGATCTTCTGCTCTGCCCATCGATGCAAAATAAGCCTGTCACCGATCGTTTTGCATCCAAGAAATGCTGGATACTTTAGTCGATGGTCGGAATAGTCCTGAGCGAAATAGTCTGTGTTTGAAAAAGTCCCCAAAGTCCCAATAGTCGAAAAAGTCCAAATAGTCCAAGGAGTCGAAATAGTCAGCATTAAAAAAGTCTAAATAGTCAAATTAGTCGAAATAGTCACAACGGACTTTTGACTATTCAGACTCCTTCGACTATTTAGACTATTCAGACTCTTCCGACTCCCCAAAGAGTCCAAAAAGTCTAAAAAGTCCAATTAGTCGAAATAGTCAGCATGTGAAAAAGTCGAAATAGTCTAAAAAGTCGAAATAGTCACAAAGTGCCCTCGACTATTCCGACTAATTAGACTATTTGTACTCCTAGGACTCCTTCGACTATTTAGACTATTTGTACTCCTTCGACTCCTTCGACTATTTAGACTCCTACGACTCTTCAGACTCCTTGGACTATTTTGACTCTCACGACTCCTTCCTCACCACTTGCACTTTTACTTTTATTTCGTACATTTGCATCCCTTGTATAGAGTATAATAATCTAACTAATTAATTATCAATAAGATGTACGCGATTGTAAATATCGCCGGTCAGCAGTTCAAAGTCCAGAAGGACATGCGTGTCACGGTGCACCGTTTGGAAGGTGAAACCGGAAAATCGGTCGAATTCAAAGAAGTGTTGCTGGTTGACGACAATGGTAAAGTGAAGGTCGGTGCCCCCAATCTCAATGGCGCCTCTGTTTCTGCCAAAATCCTCTCCCATGTGCGTGGTGATAAAGTGATTGTCTTCAAGAAAAAACGCCGTAAAGGTTATCAGAAACAGAACGGTCACCGCCAGGACCTCACCATCGTTCAAATCGATAACATCAAGGCTTGATCATTTACGTAAACAACTAATTCCTTCATACAATGGCACATAAAAAAGGCGTAGGTAGTTCCAAAAACGGTCGCGAATCCCACAGTAAGCGTCTTGGAATCAAGATATATGGCGGACAAAACGTCATCGCAGGTAATATCATCGTGCGTCAGCGCGGTACTCGTCATTTCCCCGGCGAAAATGTCGGAATCGGCAAGGACCATACTCTGTTCGCACTGATCGATGGTACTGTCGTTTTCAAAAAGAAAGCCAACCATAAGAGCTTCGTTTCCGTAATGCCTATCAGCACCGGAGCACAAGCCTGAAAAGATCATTTTTACCTGGGAACGCCGGCCTGAACGCTGGCGTTTTTTTTTACCTCCAACCCTCATTTTTTCAATCTGTCAGATTCATGCATATTTTTCAAGACATAGGGGCTTGTCCGGAGCTATCTTTTCCTAAAATCAATGAGCATGAACACGCGTACGCTCTTCTTTGCACTCTGGACGTTGCCTTTTTGGGCTGACGCTCAAAACGTGATTCCCAACGCCAGTTTCGAAAACTGGAATAATACTGCCCCCAGTGGTTGGACCACCAATAATTCCGGAGTCGTGACCACCGTCACGCAAGTCGCTGATCCGCGTGACGGACAATTCGCACTGCGCGGCACCGTAGTGCCCGGCACAAATACCATTTCGCAAGCACCCATGCTTCAATCCATCTATGGCAATCTCGGATTTCCCGTAGATGAGGACTTCACTCAAATAACTCTGTGGTTCAAGTCATTTCTCTGGGGTGGAGATCATTTCAATGTGAATATCGCCATCTATGATGCAGGATTCAACCTCGTGGGAGGCGGTTCAGGATTTGCCTCAGGTATAGTTCCTGATTATACGCCGTTGACCGTGCCAATCATACACTTCGCACCAGGAGCGGCTTTTGCCAATATTTCGCTCACCATATCCGATCCTACCGGGCAAACGAACGGACATATCCAATCCTGGTTTCAGGCCGACAATCTCACAGGTCCGGACTTATCCACATCAATTATACCGGCCACTCAGAAATACACCGAATCATGGGCAGTGTGCAAGGACGGCAACATTCAATTGGTAGCTTCCAAGTCGGGAAACTATCGTGTAGAGGCCATTTCAATTACCGGTCAGAAGATCTTTTCGGTGGAGTCATCACTGTTAAGAGGTGAACTACTCAGTATGCCCCTGCGATCTACAACGAACTATCGTGGCATCATTCTGATCCGTACCGAACGCAATGGTGAACTTGTAAATACCTTACGGCAAGTGCTCTGATTTTTGAATCAGTCCAGTGCAGTATTCAAGAACCGGATGAATGGGGTGAGCAGTGTCGCCGATTTTACCAGTTTGCCGGCGAATCCTTTTTCCATTACTACTTCATCCTCGAACCCTTTCCAGCAAATGAAGCTGGAGTGACGAAGCAATTCGATATCAGGATGATCTTTCGGGTATCCTTTCGGAGCGGTCTTCAGCATGTGTTCGGTATCCAATCCGCCGAAAGATGCCTTGAATTTCTTTTCAGAAAGTAACGCTTTCAGTACGGTACCGTTATAATCTATCTCCTGCCGGATCTTTCTCAGCTCTTCACCTGGTGGCATCCAGATGCCACCGGCAAGAAAGGAATTGCCTGGTTCAATGTGGACGTAATATCCTGCTGTGATCGCCTTCTTG
>JBJSZR010000433.1:0-8046 GCA_046090385.1 Bacteroidota bacterium | reverse complement strand
TGCGATTGAAATAGTCGGCTTTTGCCAACAGGTCTGACTGAAGTGTTTCAATCTCTGGAGACAAATGGATCTTGGCTGACTCGATCGTTGCACCGAGAATCATCGGAGGCATCTGTATGGAAAAAATAAAAGATTTTCCGTTTGTCTTTACGAGCTTATGAGATGCTTCATCAGGAAAAACCAACAAACCTCCTGCGGTGCCGAAAGCTTTGGTCAAACCGGTAGTCAAGTACAATCTGGGATGATATTCACCCTGACTCATGACATATCCTGTTCCATGCGGTCCGGCCCAACTCATTCCATGGATATCATCCAGGTACAGATGAAGTTGTTCGTATTGGTCGGCTAAACGATACAGTTCTTTGACCGGAGCAAAATCACCCTGCATCGAATATACCCCATCAGCCATATACCAGATCTTTTTATAGGTGTCTTTCAAGGACTTTACCCTGTCTTCGAGTTGATCGATACGGTTGTGACGGATCACTTCTACATGTATGTCACGCGACTTGAGCATCAATACAGCATTTTGCACACTGTCATGCACTTGGGCATCCAGTATGATTGCATCATCGTTACCGACCAGCAATGGTATATTGGTCGTATGCGCAACCGTAAGCGACTGCAGTAGCAAGACGGGCTTTCCGAACATCCTGCTCAACAACCTTTCAGAAACATCATAATACTGTGAAGAGACATATGCCCGCGAGGAGGAGAATTGCGTACCGTATTTATGAACGGCTTGAATGGCACCTGTCTTCAATCTGACATCATGTTCAAGTCCTAAATATCCGCAGGACCCAAAGTAAAGTAACTTCTCCCCATTTACGGTTATATGACGTCCGTCGAGCGACTCATCCTGTGTGTTCTGATGGACTATTCCAAGGCGCACCGTGATATCGGCCACCTTATTGATCAAATCCATTACGACTTCGTGCTTGCTTTTTGAATCGCTCATGAGAATGGTGCGCGGATAATCCGCGCATATACAAAGTTAGAGCTAGCCGAAACAGTCATCATGAATGCGCGATCAGTTTTTCACCACGCTTTTCAACAAAAAAGGCCGCTTATAGCGGCCCCTTTTATCTATAAATGAGTGTATCATCTCACTACACTGACCCTACCTACCCTCTCTTCTTTTTTACCATTCACATCTACTGTTACGACTCTGTAAACGTACACATCGTTTTGAACGGAATTTCCATCGACTCTGCCATCCCAACCACCGGTAAGTCCATCCCAATGGTATATCAACAATCCCCAACGATCAAAGATATCAGCTGAAACGTTGGCGACATTGTAAGTGTATACACGAAAGATATCATTTTTTAGATCACCATTCGGCGTGAATGAATTAGGCACATACACGTTGGACGTAGGCCTGATATCGATACGCCTGATGATCGTATCGACACAACCGTTCTGGTCGATAGCGATCAGTTGAACATCATACTGTCCCACTGTATCATATTCATGTACGGGTGAATATTCGTTGGAGAAAAAGCCATCTCCGAAATCCCATGCATAAGTACCGATGGCCCCGGTAAGATTGGTGAAGTTGACAACAGGGTAGATATCGCTGGCATCGTAGGCATTGTCAGAGAACTGGGCATTAGGTGGAGGATAGATTTGTATTGCATCAGGACGGACCAGGCGCGTAACACATCCGCTGTCGCTGGTGACAGTAAGTGTGACCTGGAAAAATCCGGATGAGGTATAAGTATATAAAGGCGAAGGATCGGACGACGTTCTTCCATCACCGAAATTCCACTCGTATGAGGCGATAGTACCTGAGACTGGGGTTGAGAGATCGATGAATTGAGTCTCAAAACCAAGACAAACATCTTGAGTAGCGAAATCGACCAAAGGTGCAGGAACAACCCTCACAGGGGAATTTACACTGTCACGACAACCATTATCAGTCACTACCAGGAGGTCGACTACATAATCTCCGGGATCGGAATAAACATGATCAGGATTACGATCGGAGCCGGTTGAACCATCACCGAACTGCCAACTCCAGTTGGTGATTGAACCTTGTGCAACGGTGGATAGGTCGGTAAGGGACAAATCCTGATCCTCACATGCGTACAATGATGAGAATTGTGCGTCAGGCAACGGGAATACATTGGCAAAACGGGTAATCGAATCCCGACAATTATTGGGTGAAACCACTAACAAGGTAACCGGATAACTGCCATAGCTGCCATACTGATGACTTGGAGACTGTGTGGTTGAAGTGGCGTTATCGCCGAATGTCCAAGAATAATTCAAAGCCGTAGCATCGGGGATGGAAGAAGAATTTGTGAATGCGACGGGAAGACCTTCACAAACGTCAACACTGGTGAATGACGCAACCGGCTCGGCATAAATCGATACCTGTTGATTGACTGTATCACGACAACCCTCATCGGTTGTTACAATAAGCCTTACATTGAAATTTCCATAGGTAGAATATTGCAATGATGGGTTCTGCACAGTGCTGTTGACACCATTTCCCAAATCCCACTGCCAGGAAACGACAGAGCCAGAACCGACGGAAGTTTGATCAGTAAATGAAACCGAAATGGAATTACAAACCGGGCCCGAGTTTGAGAACGTTGCAACGGGCAACGGATTGACACGAACTTGCACCTGATCGGTATCCAGACACCCGAAAGCATTTGCCACAATGACCGTATAGGTAGCCGTGCTTGCGGGAGAATTCAAATTCAATGACTGACTTTGTATGTTTCCCGGGAACCATGTATAAACGGCACCACCTGATGCATTCAATACGGTGGACTCACCGGAGCAGAGCGACTGATTAGGTCCGGCATCAGCAAGCGGAGCAGGATTTACGATGACCCTGGCTGAAGATGAGTTTTGGCAGCCGTTAGCATCCGTTACAGTTACGTTGTACTGTGTAGTGGAATTTGGGCTTACGGTGATGGAGGCGGTAGTAGCTCCACCGGGACTCCAGGAATAATTCACACCACCCGATCCATTCAAGGTCGCGGGAAATCCAGGGCATACCTGCTGATCGGCACCAGCGCTTACAACAGGGGTGTCATGAATGATGATTGCATTACTGATGGTGTCTTTACAACCTCCGTCTGATGTTACGATAAGGATGACATCATAATTGCCATTCGTCGAATATGGAGTTGTAGGATTTTGTGTAACAGCAGTCTGTCCGTTTCCGAAATCCCAACTCCAATTGGTAACAGAGCCGGAGGAAACAGTCGATTGGTCAGTGAATGAAACCGAGAAACCTTCACATTGTGGTGCATTGGTGCCAAACAGAGCATCCGGTATCGGGTTGACGGTAATGGTGACCTGATCGCTACCAGAGCAACCTATTGCATCACTGACTGTAACGGTGTAGGTGGTTGTCACCAGCGGAGTTACGGAGATGGAGGACCCGGATTGACTACCGGGTTGCCACTGGAAATTCCCTGTAGTCGATGCAGCATTGATCGTGATGCTTTCACCTTTACAAATGGCAGCATTATTATCAGCATTCACAATCGGCATCGGATTCACATTGATAGTGACAGTTGCTGTACCTGTGCAACCGAAGAAGGATGTCGCTGTTACCGTGTAGGTTGTGGTGGAGGAAGGCGTAACGCTTACTTGAAAACCATTCAATGCTCCAGGATTCCAAGCGTATGAATTAGCACCGGATGCAGTAAGCGTAGCGGATGCCCCTTGACAGATAGTCTGATTACTGCCTGCACTGGGAACCGGTAAAGGTTCAACAATCACCTGGGCGGCGTCAGTAGCCGTACATCCATTTGCATCGGTGACAATGACCGAATAACCGATTGTCGATGGAGGTGTCACCGTAATTGACTGCGTGGTTTGCCCTGAATTCCAGGAATAGGCTGCAAAGCCGGAAGATGCACTCAGCGTGGCAGATTGGCCAAGACAGATCTGCTGACCCGGCACATTCACAGTAGGCAGAGCATTCACAGTTACTGTTTGCTGTACGGTATCACTACAACCTGCAAGGTTAACTACGATGAGCGTAGTGGTGAAGGTTCCCGAGGTGGTATAGGTATGACTTGGATTCTGAGAGGTGGAAGTATTATTGGAACCGGAATTAGGATCTCCAAAATTCCAAGAGTAAGTGGAAATCTGCGTGCCGGTACTTTGGTTGGTGAAGGGTGTACTGGCGCCTTGACAAACACCCGGTGCGTTGAATTGTGCAACGGGTATATTGGTGTTTACAGTCACTTGTTGGTTGATCGTATCCCGGCAGCCTCCTGCCGCAGTTACGATAAGCTGTACATTATAAGTGCCGTTGGCAGCATACTGGTGCGTAGGGTTCTGAATGTTCGATGTGCCTCCATCGCCAAAACTCCATGCCCAGGAACTAACCGCCCCCCCGGTCGTCTGGTCGGTGAATATGACAGGAGCGCCACTGCAATTACTGACCGAATTGAAAGCCGCCAGGATATTATTTGCTCCAGGCAGAACGTTTACAGTATCGAAATTCGTGCAACTGGCATCTCGAATCCTGACTACATATGATCCGACACAAGCGGGATTGAGGGATTGATTAACAACACTGTCGGGACGAAGTGGATTCCAGGTGTATGTGTAAGGTGCTGTACCTCCTACCGCGTTAGCAGTAAGCGTGGTGCACTGACCGCAAGGCACCGTCACATCAGCACCTGCATTCACATCAACCATCCTGACATCGATGCAGTAAGACGCATTACTGGTTCCTAGTATCGGACAGTTATCGTCAGATACGAAGACACTGAAGCAATTCACATTACCCACATCAGCCATGCTTGGCACCCATGTGAAGCGAGCAGAATCACGATGACCTCCGAATGCATTACTTCCTCCGTAGATATTGAAGGTGGCGCCGGCGATAGCATAATCCCATGACATATAAGTCGAATTAACCGGATCAGGATCAATGGTGGCGATAAAGAAACTGACTGTATCACCCGCACACACGGTGCGGGAGTAAGGCGGTGCTGAGGGCAATCCGTTTATACCAGTGAGGCTTGGAAGTCGATTGGAACACTGTAGGATATTCAGCTGGATATCTCGTTCAACCTGACCTATCAACACACCGTTACGATATTCACTTACCAGCACCGCAAACACGGTCACTTCGAGCTGGGTCGGATCCATGCAGATATCTCCAGTACGAGGATCAAAACGAACGGCAGGAACCGAAGTGACTGGCTGCGCCGCTGTGTAGCCTGGACCGTATTGCAATGGGACACCGCCAACCGTCAGCGGGGTGATCATCTGGAAAACCAGAGAATCCCCGTCAACATCGGATGCCCCATGGTTGAAACAGAATCTTTGTCCACGACATGCAAACGGCACCGGATAATTCGCAAACGTAGGGGAGTTGTTCGTACTGCTGTTCGTGTTGTTCAACAATGCAAAGACATGCAGATAATCGCCGGCTCCATTGGCAGTAGTCGTGATAGTGGCATTCCGACAACACTCCTGTGCACTGAAACGCCAATCGGCGCAAGGACCAGGAAGTGTTATATTGCCTTGGTAGATATACTGTTGCACACCAATGAATGTTCCACCAGTACAAGTGGATTGAGCCGTGCTGCAAACCGGTGATATCTCAGTCGGGGTATTGAAATTAATACAAGGAATATTGATGGTAGTTGTAGGATAACAAGATGATGTTGCCGTAACGGTGAATGAGCTCGGAGGAAAAATACCATCGCAGAATCGGTAAAATGAGAAAGTGATACGGTAAGTGTTGCCACTTATATGCTCGTATGTCAAGTCGGCTCCCATAGCGTGCGAGGCTTTCGATTCTTCGGACGAAAGAATAAGCATCAAGCCGACAAGGATGCCTGACATGCAGGCCATGGAACGAAGATTCCTGAAAAGATGGCGAGTAAATTCAATCATGAGATGACAGACTTTGGATTGGGTATGAAAATAATAAAATACCATCAAAAGACCAACTCCGTTTTCTTACTTGGCAAAGCCATTTTTTCAACAAAAAAAGCTATTCTAAGAAATGAATTTTCAGTCAAAAAAGCTGAAAAAAAAAGAAAATAAGCGATTTAGACCAGATGCTATTTGAAAATGTTCAAAATGGGCTGCCCCTCGGCACCGGAAGGACTTTGGATTTTTAATAGAGCTGATACTGTAGGAGCTATATCACACACTGAAACAGGCTTTTGTGTCGAACCTTGAGGAATGCCGGTTCCGAAGAAAATAACAGGAACATGCGTATCGTAAGTATATGGAGAACCATGAGATGTACCTGTCTTGTAGAGCCAATCCAACCAGCCAGGCTGAAGTTGAACCGAAATATCTGCAGATCGTTGGGGATGAAAACCTCGCTGTACCAGCCGAGCAACCCCTTCTTTACAAGTGGACTTGTTAAGATCAGCAGAGGTGTATGCATTCAAAACGCCAGGCAATCCTTGAACGAACCCTGCACAAAAATCCTCGATAATTTTTGGATCCATTTTCTTGGCTGCGATCTTATCCCTGTCGAGAAAGATGTTATAAGCATCAGCAAACAGCAATATTCCCTCACCGAACTTAACCGACAACGCCTTCGAAAGCGTATCACGAAGCAGTTGCTCGTCCATGAGGCCACCAGGAAAACCATGATCGGAATTATATGCAGGATTTGCGCAAGCACCATGGTCAGCAGTCAGGAACAACAGGTAATTACCCTTACCTACAACCTGATCCAGGTAGACTAAGAACTCATTGAGATCCCGATCAAGTCGATAATAGGTATCTTCAGTCTCAAGCGCATTGATCCCGAACTGATGGCCTACGTAATCAGTGGATGAAAGACTCACTGCAAGAAAATCTGTTACCTCATCTTTGCCTAGTGCCTCTCCCTCTACTGCTGCTTTCGCAAATTCCAATGTGAATGTATTGCCCATGGGTGTCCTCCTTACAAGTTCCGATTCAGTCGCTCTCAATTTTGGGAGGTCATGCGGGAAAACCGGTCTCTCTTCGCCCTTGTATTTACCCTCGTAGGGCGAATCATCGTCGGTAGAATTGACATACCTCTCGGCCGGCAGAGTCAAGTTCCATGGTTTTGAAAGCAGAGTATCGACCAACTTCCGCTCATTGAAAATTTTTACCCAAGCAGGCAAAGATTTCATGTAATAGGTGCTGGTGACAAAGTTGTTTGTAAATGGATCGTGCCAATAAGCACCAGTCGGCGCATGGCCGGCCGGCAAGATCGAACCGCGATCTTTCAATGAAATACCTATTACTTTCGAGCGACCATTTGTAGCAAAAACCAATTCATCAGTGACCGTGCTTGACAAAAGTCGTCTGGGAGACATTTTACCCGATATGGATGTCGTACCGACCGGATCAACTGTCGTGTCGTTCACACAATAAATGCCTTTTTTTAATGAACGGTCATACCATTCATTGCTGACGATTCCATTCACCGAAGGCGTAGCGCCTGTGTAAATACAAGCATGCCCTGGAGCTGTATAGGTAGGCACATAATCAAAGTGAGCGTTTTCACAAGTGAATCCTTCG
This sequence comes from Bacteroidota bacterium, assembly GCA_046090385.1. GTDB lineage: Bacteria > Bacteroidota > Bacteroidia > AKYH767-A > 2013-40CM-41-45 > Pollutiaquabacter. The sequence goes on along the minus strand of JBJSZR010000433.1, from coordinate 543 downwards.
CGGAGAAGTCGCTGGAATCCTTCACTGGTATAACCGGCCGAATAACGGTACAAGTAATCATATCGCATTTGATCGACAACCATTCCGACAACCAACTTAGGGCGCTTGGGGTTGTTCTGAGCGAACACCTTGCACTGAAATAAATTTGCAATCACTAACGCCAATGTAATGATGGAAATGTATGTTCTCATGATGGTTTTTTTTTGCTTGAGCCATTTGGATTTCCAAATTTTCCGGCTGAGATGAACACAAATGAAACTATAGCACCACCTGTGATACCGAGTAGTGCTCCCCCAAAAATATCCAAAGGATAATGGACTCCGAGGTATACCCTGCTGACAGAAACGACAATCGACCATGCAAAAAGTGAAATGGTAAGCCAGTACCATTTACGGTCCATTATAAAAAAAACAAGTGATGTCAATCCGAAAGTATTGGCCGCGTGGGACGAAACGAACCCGAAACTGCCACCGCATACTCCGTCGATCAGGTGCAATTGCTGGCTTAAATCCTCGACATGACAAGGACGGAGTCTGTGTACAA
>JBJSZR010000432.1:0-1736 GCA_046090385.1 Bacteroidota bacterium | reverse complement strand
GCCGCCTTTATCGATCACACGCATTGGTAGACAAAGTCCGGAGACAGGTGTATCTGAAAAATCATAATTGGCATTTAGAAATGGAAATCCGGCTTGTTTGATGCGCGTTGCAAGATTTTCTATGCCACCGTCGAAATCGTGGTTGCCGATTGTAGCTGCATCATACCCCATCAGGGTCATAAGTTTGATTTCTGCCTCACCTTTAAACAAGTTGAAATAGGGCGTACCCTGGAATATATCGCCTGCATCAAGCAGAATCACGTTTTCTTCCTCTGAACGGATCCGCTTGATCAATGCGGCTCTTCTGGCGAATCCACCAGCTCCCGGAAATTTCGGATCGTTGGCAGGAAAAGGATCAATCCGGCTGTGTTGGTCGTTCGTGTGCAATATCACAAGTTTCCTGTTTCGTGCGCGACCATCCAGTTCATACGGGTGAATACCTGCAACGATGCCTATTCCTGCGATGAGAGAAGTCCGTAAGAAATCTCGCCTATTGGTTTGCATAACTGATTCTACCGTCGGGTTCGTACGAAATTTCTTTTTTCAATTCGCCCTGTTTACGACAATGGCTGATAAGCGCGTCACGTATCTTCAATCCGGTATCCAGTTTTACCTTTCCTAGTTTCGTAAACGGGAATTTGTCACCACCATTAGCAAGATAATCGGCAGTGAGCACAAGATAATCTTTATCGATCTGAAGTGTATTGTCACCTATTGAAATTCCTGTGGCCGAAGAATCCTTCTTGTCGATGAAGAATCTTATCCCTGAAACCGGTGTTCCGTTGATGGCTGCGATGAAATCGCATAATGCTTGAACACTTGTTCCGTCCATCTCGATCAATACCAGTCTGTTCTCAAAAGGCATCACTTCATAAAGATCACCCAAAGTGATATCCCCCTTTGGTAGCGGTTTCCGTAACCCTCCATTATTCAGAACTACGAAATCAGCAACGAGTGAATCGGCTCCTAGTTCTCTCATGGTTGCGTTTCCTTCAACCAGACAAATTTCAGAAACAAAGTCTCCCAATCTACCCTCGGGATTCCCCTTTTCCATAGGTTTTGAAGAGGTGCATAATACTTCTGACATAGTCGCTTGAAGGTTGCTGCGGAATGGCTCAGTGGCATAGTAAATTATCGAGTCTGTGAGCGGCGCTTCAGTTGCATCCATTATATACTGCTTACCGGTAGCTGTAAGCACTGTCTTGCCACAGGAAAACAAACCTGACAATAAAACCATCCCTATACGAAGTAAAGCAACGCGATTCTTCATGGGCAGTGTAATGATAGTAAAAACGTTCGTGATTATATTCGCAATTCAAAATCAGTGCACATGTTCACATCGGAAGTGAAAATCAGGGTTCGATATGCAGAGACCGACCGAATGGGTTATGTCTATTACGGCAACTACGCCACCTATTTCGAGGTTGCTCGTGTCGAAGCGATCCGTACTCTGGGCTTCAGCTACCGTTCTATCGAAGATGCGGGTTTCATGCTCCCTGTTGCAGAGTTTTCAATCCGCTATAAAAAGCCGGCTTTCTATGATGAGGAACTGACCATCCGGTCATCATTGCCTGAAATGCCGGGGTCCCGTATGCGTTTTGAACATGAAGTGCTAAATGCCAAAGGCGAGACCATCACAACGGCGTTGGTCACACTCGTTTTCGTGAATACCGATACCGGTAAACCTTGTGCTGCACCAGCGGAGATCATCGCCGCTTTTTCGCAATTCTACTGAA
>JBJSZR010000431.1:0-5865 GCA_046090385.1 Bacteroidota bacterium | reverse complement strand
AATCTGGACTCCCGTCCAGTCACCTGTCGCAACAAATGCTCTTATGGTTTCTTTAAGTAATCTCTTGACTTCAGCAACTTGCTCATCTCTTGAAATCCTTAAAAGGATATTGCGCATATGGTAATTGCGGATCCTGGATACCAGTGGAATGTGGGGTCCGAATACACGGTTGCCAAGGCGGATTTTTAGCATGTCTGCAAATGCAGAAGATGCTTCATGAACCATGGTTTCGTCACGGTGCCGGATAGTCAATTCGATCAATCTGGAATGAGGAGGATAACCGAACTGTTTTCGCTCCAACAGATCCCTTTCATAAAAAGCTTTGAAATCATTTTCGATGACATCGCGCAATACCCAATGATCCGGCTGTCTTGTTTGGATGATGACTTTCCCACGTTTATTCTTTCTTCCTGAGCGACCGCTCACTTGTGCCAATAATTGAAAACTGCGCTCATGCGCTCTGAAATCAGGGAAGTTCAGCGATTGATCCGCATCCAAAATACATACCGTGGAAACGTGATCGAAATCGAGCCCCTTGGAAACCATTTGAGTGCCGACAAGCACATCCACAGCTCCTTCTTCGAAATCGGAAATGATGCGATGGAAAGAGGTTCGAGTCCGTGCAGTATCCAAGTCAAGACGAGCAATTGAATGTTCAGGAAAAAAGACACCGATCTCCTCCTCTACCTTTTCAGTGCCGAAACCTTTTACTGCAACATCCGGTTCACCGCACTGAGGACAGGAAGTCGCAACCGGTTCAGCATAGCCGCAGTAGTGGCATTTCATCTGTTTTGATTGCTTATGATAAGTGAGCGTTACAGAGCAATTCCTGCAATGAGGTATCCAATTGCATGTCCTGCATTCAAGATACGGTGAGAATCCGCGCCGATTCTGAAAGAGTATGACCTGCTCTTTAGACTCCAGCGCATGCCGGATCGAATCCAAAATCAATGGAGAAAAATGAGACTGCATCAATTTCTTTCTGGTCGCTTCGCGAATGTCGGATAAAACGATCTCGGGAAGCAGGATGCCGCCGTACCTTTCCGTCAGTTGTACCAAGCCGAAACGGCCTTGTTCTGCATTGAAATAACTTTCGACGGAAGGAGTAGCTGAACCAAGAACCACCTTGGCACCCTGCTGACGAGCAAGCATAATGGCCGCATCGCGTGCATTGTAACGCGGAGCAGGATCCATCTGCTTATAGGATGCATCATGCTCCTCGTCGACTATCACAAGACCTAGGTCTTTGAATGGAAGGAAAAGTGCCGAGCGCGCACCCAGAATGACCAGCGGGCTTGAAGGCAGTCCATCCTTGCCATGCGAGGAGATGCGGTTCCACAACTCCACCCGTTCATTGGATGTGAACTTGGAATGATATACTCCGACTTGATTCCCCAAAAACCGGCGAAGCCTGCGTATGATCTGGGAAGTGAGGGCGATTTCAGGCAACAGGTATAGCACCTGCTTTCCGCGATTTACCGCATCCATTATCAGATGCAAATATATCTCAGTCTTTCCACTGGAGGTGACACCATGCAGAAGAACGGTATCATGTGAATTCCACGAATGTTTTATCTGTCCAAGAGCTTTTGATTGAATGTCAGATAAAGCAGAAAGCTCTTCCACATCCACTTCATCAAAAGGAAGACGATCGACATGCACGGTGAACTCTTCCAAGATCCCTGCTTTGACAAGGCTTTGGACAGAAGAAGACGAGACGATTTCATTTCTAAGAAGATCCTTCTTTTTTACGGAGCCATCGCACCCCTCATCATATGACAATTGAAGGAAACGCATCAAAGCATCCAACTGCTTATGCTTACGAGTATCCGATTCCAACTTGTTGAAAACCGACTCCAGTTTTTTATCATCCTTGAAACCGTCCTTCAAGCGTAATCTTGCTTCCTGCAAAGGTCGATACCTTTCTGTTATCTCCTCAGAGACCAGTACGATGCCTTTATCCAACAACCTTTTCAATCTTTTCTGAGCCGCGATTCCTGGAAACAGTTTTTGAATGTCTTCGACGGATGCAGAACCTTTTGAAGATAACAACGCACAGATTCCCTCCTCGTACTCATCCAGGATTTCGGCTTCCAAATTGAAATTTTCGTGCAACGCGACAAATGTTTCACTTTGAAGCCGCAAACCGGAAGGAATTGCACAATTCATCACATCGCCTGGAGAGCACAAGTAGTAATCAGCGATCCAATCCCAAAAATCGAATTGGGTTTTTGCTACAATCGGAGTCTCATCCAATACAGTAATCAGATCCTTCACTTTTCCGGTATCCGGCGGTGTAGAGTGGATGCGATACACAATGCCCGAATAGAGCTTTGACCTGCCTAATGGAGCCACAACCCTCATACCCTCTGATAAATGAGGCAACATTTCGAGAGGGATGCGGTAGGTCAGTCGCCGGTCGATGGCAACAGGCAGTATCACATCAGCAAAAAGATGGCCTGACATATCGGATATTAGACAATCGAAAAACGAAAGACAAAGTTAACTTTGCAGTCGGAATTATATCCTACGATGTCGTCTTTCCCTGCATCCAAAATCGATATTATTTGCCTCTGCCTAACCATATGGCTCACAACCCTGTGCTTGTTCGCTGAAGGTCAAGGGAACACGAAAATAGAGTTGCTGAATGCCGATGTGAGCGAATTCGACGAAAGTTTCAATGCTGGAGCCACCCGTTTGATTGGCAACGTGCGACTCAAGCACGAATCAGCCCTCATGTCGTGCGACTCCGCCTATCTGTTCCGTGAAACCAATCGGCTTGAAGCATTCGGAAGGATAAGAATCAACCAGGGCGATTCGATGACCCTCACTGGCGGAAAATTGAATTATGACGGCAATACCCGCCTGGCTGACGTGTTTGAAAAGATCGTGCTTACTGATGGAAAAATGACCTTGAGGACAAAGCGTATCACATACGATCTTTCCAAGTCAGCAGCGTCCTATAACGACAGCGCCAGTATCGTTGATGGTGAAAATACGCTCACCAGCAAAGCCGGATTCTATTATAGTCGCACCAAAGACCTTTATTTCAAAAAAGACGTGTTTTTGAAAAACCCGAAATACACACTGGAGTGCGATACACTCAGATACAATACTGCCAGCAAAACAGCTTTTTTCCTGGGTCCGACCGATATCAATACGGAAGAAAGCCATATGTACTGTGAAAACGGTTGGTACAATACTTTAAAGCAGACATCAGCATTCATCGGACCGTCTTATATCGTCTCCGGATCACAAGTACTGCGAGGCGATTCACTTTATTATGACCAGAAAAGATCAGTCGGAATCGGCTTCAGAAACGTATCACTCACCGATACCTCCAGAAGCATGATAATCCGAGGAGATTATGCAGAACATCATGCTTCAACCGATTCTTCCTGGGTAACCAAAAGGGCCGAAATGGTACAATACGATGAACGGGACTCTCTCTTCCTTCATGCCGATACGTTACTGGCCGTAGGCCGGAAAGTGAACAGGGATTCGGTCAACAGAAATGTTTTCGCCTTTCATCATGTAAGAATCTATAAATCCGATCTGCAGGGTGTATGCGATTCACTCACTTATTCTCAAAGCGATAGTACGATTCGGTTCTACAGAGGTCCGATATTATGGAGTGGTGCGAATCAAATGACGGCCGATTCAATCACTTTGCACACTTCCGGAGGTGCTCTCAGTAAAATTGTCTTGCGTACCAATGCATTCATCGTATCCCAATCCGATACCATGCAGGCAGGGCCAATAGATTCATTACGTTTCAATCAGATAACCGGAAAAACGATGACCGGTTACTTTTCCGACAATAACATCAACCGCATCGAAGTGAAAGGAAACGGACAAACTATATATTACGCCAAGAACAGCAAGAATGCCGATGTTGCGGTGAACAGAGCGGATTGCAGTGACCTGTTGATCCGTGTGAAAGCGAACGAAGTTCAACAAATCACTTTGATCAATGATCCTGACGGGACCATGTACCCGATACGTGAATTGAAAGTAAACGAACTGCGCCTGAAAGGCTTCAGCTGGAAATCGGGTATACGACCGGTTTCCCGGGCTTCCATTTTTGATTGATCGATGGAAGCAGAAGTCAAAATACGTATCGATAAATGGCTGTGGGCAGCCAGATTTTTCAAAACCAGATCTCTTGCTACTCAAGCTTGTGATCAGGGAAGAATCATGGTCGATGGTCAAATCGTGAAGCCGTCAAGAATGGTCCGTGCCGGCGACCGTATCGAGGTCAAGCGGACAGGCATCACGTTGATGGTCCGAATCCTACAGCCCATCGAAAAGCGCGTCGGAGCAAAACTGATTCCCGAGGTTTATACCGATTTGACGCCACCTGAAGTGATAGAAGCTTATCGATTGCGAGCCCTGCGAGCCAGTGGATTCCGTGATCCTGGTGCGGGCAGACCTACGAAGAAGGAACGCCGAGCCCTCGACGACTTTTTCGAAGTGGATGATTTTGAATGAAATTTAAGATCGAAAATCATTGAAATCAGCGTAATAGAGCTGTATTGTGTTGATATTTTGTGAAAACTAACTACCCTGATAAGGGTGGTCTTTTTCACCGTTGAGATACCTTTGGTAACCCTCATTCATCCACATGAAAACAGCAGAACTTCAACGTATAGCATCACAGGTACGCAGAGACATCGTCCGACAGACCAACGGCGCAAATTCCGGACATCCGGGAGGGTCGCTTGGATGTACCGACTTCCTGGTCGCTCTGTATTTCAATACAATGAACTATACCGCAATTCCGTTTGATATGGATGGTCGCAATCAGGATGTATTTTTTCTGAGCAACGGACATATATCACCATTATTCTACAGTGTATTGGCAAGAACTGGTCATTTCAACGTGAAAGAACTATCCACTTTCAGGAAAATAGATTCCCGATTACAAGGTCACCCTGCCACTCACGAAGGACTTGAGGGTGTCAGGATCGCATCCGGCTCCCTCGGACAAGGCCTCAGTGTTGCAGTGGGCGCTGCGCTGAGTAAAAAAATGAATAAGGACTCTCGTTTGGTGTATTGTCTTTGCGGAGATGGTGAGATGGAAGAAGGTCAAATCTGGGAAGCTGTGATGTATGCAGGCGCCAGGAAGGTGGATAACCTCATCATGACTGTGGATGTGAACAATCAACAGATTGACGGGTCCATCGATCATGTACTTCCTTACGGCGACTTATTACCTAAGTTGGAAGCATTCGGATGGAATGTGCTTCGTATGGATGGCAACAACATGCAGGAGGTAGTCGATTGCCTTGAAAATGCACGGAGTGCGTCAGGCAAAGGCAAACCTGTTTGTATCCTGATGAAAACCGAAATGGGAATGGGTGTCGACTTCATGATGGGAAGTCATAAGTGGCATGGCGTTGCACCCAATGAAGAGCAGACAAAGACCGCATTGGCGCAACTCGAAGAAACATTGGGAGATTATTGATTTTCTTCATACTCATCAAGAAATGCAGCAGGATTTCATCAGCCTGAAGAAAATCATAAAACGGAATTCCGTTCTTGCTCTCTTATTCATTCTTGTATTTTCTGCTGACGGATCCGCACAAAGCTCACGCAATAATTCAATCCCACTTACCAGGATAGAATTCCTGTTCGACGGATCACAAAGCATGTGGGGACGATGGCAGAGCGGACCGAAAATCGACGTCGCCAGGAAGTTGATGAATCAGCTGCTTGACAGCCTGCGTTACATCCCGAACCTTGAGTTGGCTCTGCGGGTCTATGGTCATCAGAAGAATTATCCTCCACAGGATTGTGACGACAGTCGTTTGGAGGTTCCATTCAGCAAAGGCAATATCAGTCAGATCCAGGATGTTTTAAAGG
>JBJSZR010000430.1:0-4277 GCA_046090385.1 Bacteroidota bacterium | reverse complement strand
CATCTCCATTTATATCGTAAGTGATATAATGAATAAAAGGGGCGAGCAGGTACAAGCGCAGCAAAGCCGTTTAAGCACATTCGTACAAGAATCGTTCAGCGGCATAAGGGTGATGAAGGCCTTCGCCAAGGAAGAGGAATTCACCAGGGAATTCCAGGCAGAAAGTGATGATTACTTGAAAAAGAACATGGAGCTGGTGCGCGTCAATGCACTCTTCTACCCGTTGATGTTGCTGCTTGTAGGACTAAGCACACTATTGGTTGTTTACATCGGAGGGAAGGAAGTCATAGCCGGTAGAGCGACGGCAGGAAACATTGCTGAGTTCATCATCTATGTCAACATGCTCACTTGGCCGGTCGCCTCTCTGGGATGGGTCACTTCCATAATTCAGCGAGCTGCTGCATCACAGGAACGAATCAACGAGTTCTTGCTATTGGAGCCTGAAATTACATCCGTAGAGGATTATTCGCTTGAGATCAAAGGTGATATTGAATTCAGAAATGTGTCATTCACGTATGCTGAAAGCGGCATAAAGGCTCTTGAAAATGTCAGCTTCAGGATACCTGCCGGAAGTTCCATGGCAGTTCTGGGCAGAACCGGATCAGGAAAATCGACGATTGCCCAACTCTTGCTTCGACTGTACGATCCGACTGATGGCGAAATACTCATAGATGGAAAAACCTTGAAAGATCTTCCGCTTACACGGTTGCGGGAGCATATCGGATATGTTCCGCAGGATGTCTTCCTTTTCAGCGACTCCATCACGAACAATATCGCTTTCGGGCTTTCGGAGGTATTGTCCGAACAGCAGGTATCTGCCAACGTTATAAAAGCTGCGGAATCAGCGGTGATTGCTGATAACATCCGGGAATTCCCGAAGGGATTTGAAACCATGCTGGGCGAAAGAGGCATTACATTGAGTGGTGGTCAAAAACAACGGGTATCCATAGCTAGAGCTTTGATACGCGATCCTCGTATCCTTGTTTTTGATGATTGCCTGAGTGCAGTCGATACTCGCACGGAAGAAGCCATCCATCGTGAGTTAAAGAAGGCAACTGGAAATCGGACGGCACTATTCATCAGTCACCGCGTATCTGCAACCAAAAATGCCGACAAGATCCTATTGCTTGACAAAGGACGGATCATTGAAGAGGGAACGCACTTGTCGTTATTGAAACGAAAGGGGGCATATTATTCCCTGTACAAACGGCAATTGATGGAGGAGAAAAACGAAGCTTAAAAAGGCGCACCCTCGTCAGGAAGATCGTTCATCCTTGAACCTACGATAATGCGATTGCTCGGGAACTCCGAAACGCTTCCTCCCTGTGCCGAGGGCATTTCGGAATAGTCGAGATCGGTGAATTTCGCCAAATGATCGATGAACTTCAGATTCACCGTATCCAGTGCGCCGTTACGATGCTTGGCAATGATCACCTCTGCAATACCACGGACAGAATTATTGTTCTCATCGAATTCCATTCCGTAATACTCCGGACGGTAAATGAACATGACCATGTCCGCATCCTGTTCGATAGCACCTGATTCACGAAGGTCGCTCAACTGCGGACGTTTCGTACCACCACGTGTCTCCACTTGCCTACTAAGCTGCGAAAGAGCAATGATAGGGATATTCAATTCCTTGGCTACTGCCTTAAGAGAGCGTGAAATAGTGCTGATTTCTTGTTCCCTATTTCCGCTCTTGTTATCAAGGTCGGCTCGCATCAACTGCAGATAATCCACAATCACCAACTGAATATCATGCATCGCTTTGAGACGACGACACCTTGAACGGAACTCGAATACAGAAAGTGCAGGCGTATCATCGATATAGAGGGGAGCTTGAGAAAGTCGACCGGTTTGTGTCACCAGTTTCTGCCATTCGGTCTCATCCAAAGTACCTTTCCGAAGCTTGTCGGAAGGAATACCGGTTTCTGAGGAAACCATACGCTTTACCAACTGGTCGGCTGACATTTCAAGGGAGAAAAGGGCGACCGGTTTGGAGAAATTGATGGATGCGTTACGGGCAAGGGAAAGGACAAAGGCCGTTTTACCCATACCAGGACGGGCTGCAAGAATGACAAGGTCCGATTTCTGCCACCCGGAGGTGATACGATCCAAATCAGTGAATCCGCTCTCGACACCGGTGACACCCGAGCCGATCAAACGTGCCTGCTCGATCTGCTTGGTAACGGTACTTACCATATCGCGCATATCCTGGAAATTACGGCGGATATTTCCCTGCGCGATATCGAAAAGATTCTTCTCGGCACGATCTAACAGATGGAAGACATCACTGGTCTCCTCGTATGCATCACGTATGGTTTCGGAAGATATCCGAATGAGTTCCCGCTGGATATGTTTCTGAAGAATTATCCTTGCATGGAACTCGATATTGGCCGCAGATGCGACCCGGTTAGTCAGCTGGGTAATGTAGAAAGGGCCACCTACCAATTCCAATTCTGCCGACTTACGAAGCTCGTTGGTAACCGTCAGTAAATCGATGGGCTGGGATTGTTCGAATAACCTTCGGATGGCACGATAAATTACCTGGTGAGCGTCCTTGTAGAAAGACTCCGGGTGAAGGATATCTATCACCGAGGTCAAGGCATCTTTTTCGAGCATCAATGCGCCCAGAACCGCCTCTTCCAAATCAACAGCCTGCGGAGGCAGTTTACCAGATTGTTGCTGCTGCAATGCTACCGCTGCCGAAAGTGGCGCCCCGGTGGGACGTCGTCTTGTTGCTGTTTCTGTCGATTTAGAGAATTCGCCCTTGTCCATCATTTCTTAAATATAATCCTTTGGTTGTCTTTCTCCTTCTATTGTTTGTAAAAAAGGGAAGCGAAACTAATCAAAAGGCCCACCGCTTACAAAAGAACGTCGAGCAAAGAGAAGTAGTCAGACAAAATTATTTTGGCCCCTGATTCACGTTACAAGTCATTCATTTAGAACACTGTCAGAATGAATTTTTCACGCGATTTTCACTTTTGATTATTTATCATAAATAATTATTTATCAATTATTTATATAACTTATCAACAGTTAATTATATTTTGCTTTTATACTTAAAAAAAGACCGAAGGATCCTTTTTGCCTAAATTGCGCTTTCAATATCCGAAACCATGAATTTCCTCGATTTCGAAAAACCTGTAGCTGACCTTATCGATCAGATCGAGAAGCAGAAAGAGATTGGTGAACAGACGCGCGTGGATGTGAGTGTAGCGGTCCGACAGCTTGAATTACGTCTGGCAGAAACCCGCAAAAACCTGTATAATAAACTCACTCCTTGGCAGCGTGTTCAACTCTCCAGGCATCCCGATCGGCCATATTCACTTTCTTACATCCAATCCATTACCGACGATCATTTCGTCGAATTCTTTGGTGACAGGACCGTTAAGGACGATAAAGCCATAGTGGGCGGTTTCGGTTCTGTAAACGGGCGAACGGTTATGTTCATCGGTCAGCAGAAAGGAAATACGACCAAGCAACGTCAATACAGGAATTTCGGAATGGCAAACCCAGAAGGATATCGGAAAGCGCTACGCCTTATGAAATTGGCCGAGAAATTCGGCAAACCGATTGTTACGTTGATCGATACACCGGGAGCTTACCCTGGTTTGGAAGCAGAAGAACGTGGTCAAGGAGAAGCCATTGCAAGGAACCTCTTTGAAATGGCACGTCTCAGAGTTCCTGTGATATGTATTATCATCGGTGAAGGCGCTTCAGGTGGTGCACTGGGCATTGGAATCGGCGACAGGGTCTATATGCTAGAGAACACCTGGTACTCGGTCATTTCTCCTGAATCCTGTTCCTCCATCCTGTGGCGCAGCTGGGATTATAAAGAAAAAGCCGCGGAGGTGCTCAAACTGACCGCTGGCGATATGTACCAGAACAAGCTGATCGACGGTATCATCAAGGAGCCGGTCGGTGGAGCGCATGCATTTCCAGACGAGATGTTCAAATCGGTTAAGAATGAAATCGTGAAATCATTGAACGATTTGTGTGCCAAGCCCTCCGATCAGCTGGTGCGAGAAAGAATCGATAAGTTCTGCTCGATGGGAGTAGTTGGAGAAGCAAACGCATAAGCACCTGAATTAAGGATGATCTTTTTCCCGAATTGCAAGATCAACCTTGGGCTTCATATCGTGGAGAAACGTTCCGACGGTTACCATGAGTTGGAAACAGTCTTTTACCCGTTGCCGTGGTCGGACCTGTTGGAAATGACGGTTCAACATGACTCCGAAAAGGCTGTAGATTACAAAGGAACTGGAATACGCATT
>JBJSZR010000429.1:0-2012 GCA_046090385.1 Bacteroidota bacterium | reverse complement strand
ATATTCTTGCCAAGCCGGCTTATTGTTGCATTCCTTTATTATATGGCCCTCTGATTTGGTTACCACAAGCGGTTCACCTACTGCAACGAAACCATGGGTTGCTTGCGTATCAACCATAAGTGTAGGATCGGCAAATCCAATTGCAAATGCGCTGTGTTCATATACTTTTCCACCCCAACCCTGGTAACTGACGAAACCTTTCATATTATCAGAGCTGGTAGCACCGAATATGGTCACATCGGCTCCTAATACTTCTTCAAAAGCCCGAATACAACGATCGTTTGCGATATCGATTCCGCTTGCGAGGAAATAAACCATATTGATCGGTTTTCCGGAGGCTTTCAATTCCTTGGCTAATTCCAACGATTTCTCGTAGGAGTTGTGGCCGAAAATCCCGTCAACAGTAGCTGTAGCGAATTCATTTCCAGTAACTGCCATGACAGCGATATCTTTCATTGATTCGCTGACGCCCTCACGTCCAACCACACCACAACACGACGCTGCAAATACTTTTGCGTTTGGCGCAAGTTTTCCGGCTTCATCCAGTAATTCCTGGAAATTATGCCCGATGGAGGAATGAATCAAGATTAAATCGGCAGAAGATGACTTTTCGCCCATGGCGAATTCAAGACATTCGTTTATACCACGACGGGAATTAACGATGCGGGTGCTGGCTGAGTGGAATTGAAGCATAGAATTTTTTTTTAATTGTTTGAAATTCAATTTTATATGAAGTAGAGGCGACCGTTAGGCCTATTTTTCATGTTAAATCTCGTGATTTGAATTAATGAGGGATATGACCTAAGTCATACACTGTATTAGGTAAACACCACTAATGTACAGCCAAAAAGGATTTGAGTCAAGTTTATTTTCAAAAAAACCCAAAATCAAGTAAATGAAATCGAATGGTCGAATCCAAAAGAACCATTCATGCCATCAATCTAACCCGAGAACTGATTTTTCAACTGAAAATCCGATTTAACCTTTTACTTCCAGCCAGTTAGCATTCTTCCTGCCCATTAAAAAATAAGTTTCGATGGATCCTTTGCCCTTCAGTTCGACAGGGCCTCTCGGCTCGAATTCGTAGTCATCATTCAGTCGCACTTTGACGGCATCGGTTACGTGGATGCGGTTGTGGGTGCTCGAAGATTCCATACGGCTGGCGGTATTGACCACATCGCCCCATAAGTCATAGCTGTATTTGCTTTTGCCTACAACACCTGCCACCACCGTACCGGTGTGTATTCCTATCCGAATATTGAGATTCAAACCTGTCCTTGATGAATATTCTTCGATGTTCCTGACCGCATCGATGGCGAAGTCTGCAACTTGCTGACAATGCGTAGGACTTCTGTCAGGAACGCCACCCACGACCATGTAGCAATCGCCGATGGTTTTGATTTTCTCAAGCCGATATTTGTCTGCCAATTCATCGAAGCTCCCAAATATGTCATTAAGAATGTTCACCAGTTGACGAGGAGGCATTGACGCGGATAATTGGGTGAATCCGACAATATCAGCAAAAAGAACGGTCACCTCAGGGAAGGTTTCGGCGATTTGTGATTCCCCGCGCTTAAGCCGATCCGCAATCAGGACAGGCAGCATGTTGTGCAGCAACTTTTCGGAATGTTCCTTTTGAACGGCAATCTCTTCAGCTTTGCTTTCGGAAACCTTCAATTCTTGTTGAGTGGATTTCAAGGCAACTGCCAGTTTCTCTGTCATTCCATCAATAGCCGTTGACAGAATTCCCAGTTCATCGTGATTTCCATCCTCGATACGGCTTTCCAGATTACCATTGGTGATTGAATGGACGGTTTCGAGCAGTCGTGTGCCTCGTACGATAAGTCGTTTATAAAGAATCAAGGCGAAACCGAGAAAGGAAAGAAGCATCATGATGGATGAGGCGATCAGTATTGCAAGCAACAGATCTGATTTTTCATTCAGATTACTCAACTCGTTATTACATCTTTCGGAAAGCAAATCCAAAAAATGACTAACGGGTTGCATGATAT
>JBJSZR010000428.1:0-9788 GCA_046090385.1 Bacteroidota bacterium | reverse complement strand
ATTCCACTTCGAACGACCTGTTGCGTGTATTCACCAGCACGAACTGTGGAGAGAACTGGACGAACAAATATAACAAGAGTGGTTCTGCGCTGTCCACTGCTGGTGTGGTGGCAAACAATTTCAATCCAAGTGCCACACAGTGGCGCCTGGAAACCGTAAGTCTCAATGGTGTTTTCCCTCGAACCAATATCCGTTTCAAGTTCCAGAACACCAGCGACCGTGGAAACAACACCTACGTTGACGAATTGCAGATCACCGGAACACCCAGTAATGTGGATGAAGTGGATGAAGTGACCAGCGGTTTCGGACTGTTCCCGAATCCTACCACTGCCGATGCAACCGTACAGTTTAAGCTGAATTCCACGCAACGCGTCCGGGTGTATGTACACGACATAACAGGACGTATGATTTCACAAGTTCTCGATGAGACCCTGAATGCTGATTTACATGATGTGAAGATCTCCATAAACACACCAGGGATTTATCTCGTTGATGTACTTGTGGGGGAAAAGCATCACGTGCGCCGCTTGACCGTATCCCAGTGATCCTTGTAAACATCTGATAAAAAAAGCCCTGCACAATTGCAGGGCTTTTTTTATCAGTGGGCTTCGAGCCAGTTATCACCGACACCGATGCCTACTTCGATCGGTACACCCAATTGCAATGCTGTTTTCATACGTGTGCCGACCAATTCTTTCAAAGTGTCCACCTCTTCCCGATGAGCATCGAAAACCAATTCATCATGAACCTGAAGCACCATTCTTGAACGCATCTTTTCACGTATAAGGTCCTCATGGATTCTGATCATGGCGACTTTGATCATGTCAGCGGCGCTACCCTGGATAGGAGCATTGATGGCGTTACGCTCGGCAAAACCGCGGACGGTTGCATTTGCGGAATTGATGTCACGCAAGTACCTGCGACGCCCAAGAACCGTTTCGACATATCCGTGCTTCCGTGCATTTTCTATGGACTCATCCATGTAATCCTTTATAGCGGGATATTGTTTGAAGTAATTCTCAATGATGGATTTGGCCTCCGTTCTCGAAATATTCAATCGGTCGGCCAGTCCGAATGCGGAAATGCCGTAGATGATGCCGAAATTGACCATCTTGGCATTCCTGCGCATATCAGATGACACTTCACCGATCGGCACTCCATAGACTTTGGCTGCAGTAGCGGTGTGTATATCTTCTCCGCTTGCGAACGCCGAAAGCATTCCGGGGTCCTTGCTCAACTCGGCAATGATGCGTAATTCGATCTGTGAATAATCGGCTGAAAGCAGAATGAAATCCTTACTTCGTGGTACGAAAGCCTTTCGTATCTCCCTGCCACGTTCAGTACGTATAGGTATGTTCTGAAGATTCGGATTATCGGAACTCAATCGACCCGTTACAGCGACAACTTGATTGAAGGTGGTGTGAATACGGCCGGTATCCGGGTCGATCAGCTCAGGCAACACATCCACATACGTATTCTTCAATTTCACGAGCTCACGGTAATCGAGGATGCGACGGACGATAGGATGTTTCTGCTCCAACTTGCTTAGGACATCCTCGCTGGTGGAATACTGCCCGGTCTTGGTCTTGGTAGGTTTCTCCACGATCTTCAATTCTTCAAACAGGACCTCGCCGACTTGCTTCGGAGAGGAGACGTTGAAAGAACGGCCTGCCATCTGCTGAATCTCTTTCTCCGACTTTTCGATATCGCTTTGCAATTCCTTTGACAGGTGCTTCAACGCGGCAGGATCGACGGTAATGCCTTCATGCTCCATTCCCGACAAAACAGGAACGAGGGGCATTTCGACTTCATAGAAAAGATCTTTAGTGTTTCCTTCCTCGACTTTGTGCTTGAAAAAATCATAGAGTTGATAGGTCACATCAGCATCCTCTGCGGCGTATTCAGATATTTTCTCCAAAGGCACATCTCGCATACTCAACTGGTCTTTGCCCCGCTTTCCGATAAGTGTCTCGATAGAAACCGGTGAATAGTGCAAATATGTTTCTGCCAGAACATCCATACTATGGCGCATCTCAGGACGCAAAAGGAAATGCGCAATCATCGTATCGAACAGTGGTCCTTCAAAACGTATTCCATAACGTTGCAGCACGGACATGTCATACTTCAGGTTCTGTGCAATCTTCAGTATATGCTTATTTGAAAAGACTGCAGTGAAAGATGAAACCAGGGTCATGGCAGCACGGTGATCGGCTGGAACAGGGACATACCACCCTGAATGCGACCCGGTTGAAAAAGACATTCCTACCAGTTCGGCTCGGTGTGCATCTAGACCGGTTGTTTCCGTATCGAAGCAGAATGCCTTCGAGCCGTGCAATTCTTTCACCAATTCATGAATTTCTGCCTCATTTCGTGCGATACGATAATCATGTTTTATATCTGCAATCGTTTTCAGATCGGTTGGAACATCAGGTATTTCTTCCAATACGGAAGCACTCGCTTCTTGCTGGTCATCACCGAACAAGGAAGTCTGCGCAGTGGCGACTTTTTTCT
Source organism: Bacteroidota bacterium (assembly GCA_046090385.1). Taxonomy (GTDB): domain Bacteria; phylum Bacteroidota; class Bacteroidia; order AKYH767-A; family 2013-40CM-41-45; genus Pollutiaquabacter. Next base: position 7,277 of record JBJSZR010000428.1, on the reverse strand, counting down.
TAGTTGCTGTTGGTACTGCAATGGATTCCTTCTGGCTGCCAACAAGACCGAGTTGCTCAGAGAGTCTGCGGAACTCGAGATCAGCAAACATATCGCGTAGAGCATCCTTATCCCATTCATTCCGCTTTAATTCATCCAAGGTGACTGATACCGGAACATCTGTCATGATCGTAGCCAAACGTTTGGATTGGATAGCAAGCTCCTGATGCTGCTCGACTTTTTCACGAAGCTTTCCTTTCAATTCATCGGTATGTTGTAAAAGATTCTCGATGGAACCGAACTGCTTGATCAGTGACATTGCAGTCTTCTCTCCTACTCCGGGTATTCCGGGTATATTATCAACGCTATCGCCCATCAATCCAAGTATGTCCTTCACCTGCTCGACCCGTTCTATTTCCCAACGGGCACAAACTTCTTTTTCACCCAACACTTCCGGATTACCGCCCCCTCTGGGTGGCTTATAAATGAACGTATGCTTATCGACAAGCTGACCATAATCCTTATCAGGTGTCATCATGTAGGTATCGAATCCATCAGCCTCGGCTTTTCGTGCCAGGGTTCCTATGATATCATCCGCCTCAAAACCGTCGATTGCGAGCACTGGAATACGGAAGGCTTCACACAGGCTGACCACGATAGGTATTGAAGCGGCAAGGTCTTCCGGAATCTCTTCACGGTGAGCTTTGTAGTCAGCGAATTCTTCATGGCGACTAGTCGGAGCAGCGGTATCAAAAACGACAGCGATGTGCGTCGGATTCTCTTTTCGCAACACTTCAAGAAGCGTATTGGTAAAACCGAAAACAGCAGAGGTGTTCTGTCCTTTGGAATTGATACGATGATTGTTGCTGAATGCGAAATAGGCACGGTAAACCAATGCCATCGCGTCGAGTAGGAAAAGTCGTTTTTCAGATGCCATATCCCAACAAGGTCGGCATTTTTAGCATATCACCGTCGGCCTCCGCCCATCATTCCACCTCCATCCATGCCTTCGCCTCCACCCTCTTTCAAGTCGTCGTTACGGATGCCTTTCTTTTTGGAATTGGAGAACTCCATCTTACCAAAACGATAATCGAAACTGAGTCGAATACCCAGGAACAAAAATTTGTTATCGCCCTCGTACCTGAATCCGTCACCTGAATATTCGTTTTTGAACCGCAGATACCAGGAAGCGAAATTGTCGAGGCCCAAACCGATTCCACCTTTTCCGTTTTTGAATTCACGGCGAGCACTCATGTTATAATACCAAAAAGAGGTCGAAGTGCCTTGAAGGCTGATCTTTGGACCGTTAAAATTACCGAAAGCCATGATTCCCCACTCTTTGGTGAACTTATAAGATCCGAAGAGGTTGAAACTGTAATTGATACCGTCGTTTTCAATCTGCTGGGAGAATCCGGGCTGTGTCCGAACTTTGTAATAAAACAAATTGGCATTCGCTCCGCAGAAGATCTTCATCTGCCACATGATATTGACGCCTACGCTGGCTCCTGTAGTGAAGTTCTTACCGATATTATCATAGGTGGTCACAAATACGTCATCATCCATGAATCTATAGCTCTCGATGGAATTATTCGTAAAACGATGATAGACGCTGGCGTTGATTGATCCGAATTTTTTGAAGGTATTATAACCGAGCTCGAAGGAATGACTGACTTCCGGATCAAGCTCGGGATTGCCGTAAGAAATGTTCAGCGAGTCACTTGTGTTGACCCATGGGTTGAGATATGTCATTCCAGGTCGCTGGATGCGACGGGTGTAACTGATTTTGGCATTGAACTTGCCTGGCTTTGAATAGGAAAATGTAGCGGTAGGCACCCAGTTGCCGAAATCATTCGAAAAGCTCGTATCGCCTTGCTGTAAGGCCCCTTCTACCTGTGTGTACTCATAACGCAGTCCGGCTTTGATTCCGAATTTGCCCAGCTGGAGAGTGCCTTGTCCGTAGCCTGCGAAAACATTCTGCTTGTAGTCGAAGTAGTTCCCTCTGGAAACGTCTTCTACAAATGCATCTTGGGCGAAATCACAGGTGTCATATGAATAGTCACTGCTCACATCCCTGAAAATCGTCTTTGCACCGGTCTCCAAGGTGAACTTTTTGGTCAACGGATGTACATAGTCGATCTGCAGGGTCTTTTCAGTGTTAAGGTTCTTATTGAGACTTGACTCCTTATAATAGGCCGTATCTGCATTTCCGATACGATCGACATCATAATCAGTGGTCCTGTTGTTTCTGGACAGCTGTGCAGAAACAGACAACTCCTGTTCTTTCTTTCTGAATGACTTCTTGTAATCAATATTGGCATCATAACTGAGTCCGTTCGTGACGGTCTTGTATTCATTTGTAAAAGCCGTGAAATAGTTATTACCATCAAAAGAGAAATCATTCTTTGTATCCCCTCTGGAACCATTATTGAAATTATTCAATCGAAGGGAACCGCTAAGACTACTTTTGCTGGTGAGATCGATATCGGCGGTAAGTTGAGCGAATGGTCCGAAACCATAAGCGATATTGTCACCCGATTGCAAAAGGTAGTTATCAATCGTAGAACCAGGAATGGTCGATACCCGCAGATTATTCAGAGAGCCGATACCGAGGTAACCGAAACCGCCGAGATTAAGTCCAGTTCCCCAGCGACCTTGCCGGAGATTGATGTTTGAAAAAAGATTGCTGGACCGCGTACCGGCTCCCGCATTCACCGATCCGCTTACCCCTTGAACGTTTTTCTTCTTCGTGATGATATTGATGATGCCACCGGTTCCTTCTGCATCATACTTGGCAGAAGGACTGGTGATCACTTCCACCTTTTCAATCTCATCGGCTGGAATCATCTTCAAAGCGTCAGCCACTGATGAAGCCATGAGCGTGGACGGCTTATCGTTGATAAGAATTCGAATGTTTTGTGTTCCTTGCAATGATACATTCCCGTCCAGATCGACACTTACCATCGGGACCTTTCTTAAAACATCAGAAGAATTCCCGCCTTTTACACTGATATCCTTATCCGCATTGTAGACTAGCTTGTCCACTTTCATCTCGATAAGTGGCTTTTCGCCCTCTACCACGGCCTCCTTTAAAATGGTCGCAGAAGGCGGGAGTTGGATGTTTCCAAGGTCGATGTACAAGTTTTTTTCAGAAACCACCAAAGAGTCGAATGACCTTGATTCATATCCGATGAATGAGACGGTCACTTTATACTTCCCGTTTCGAAGATTCTTCAGCTTGAAGGTGCCTTTTTCATCCGTAACCGTGCCATCAATCGGCTTCGTACTCCCTTTTTCAAAAAGCGCTATTGTTCCGTACGGAACAGCTTTGCCGGACAAAGAATCGAATACGGTACCCGTTATTTTTCCGTCATAGATTTTAGGCGCACTACCACCCATGCCACCCATCATTTGGGCATGGGTTTCAGTAATCAGAAGTAGTATGAAACAAATGAAAATAAGATTTCGCATCAATTTACTGGTTTGGCATTAGTGGAAATTACAACTGCTGAATAGACTTTAACAGAACATGATCGGAATGGTTTTAATCTTCGTAATAATCGAGAGATGTGCCGTAGGTCTCACGTAAACGGAAGAGGAAAAGGAATGCGGGAAGAAGCACGATGATACCTATAATGATCAGGCTTCCCTCCATAGTAAAAGAGAGTTGCCGCTCCAGCCACATGCGCAATGGAATCAAAACAGTGACTGCTCCACGCATGAAATTGGTGATTGTAGCTGTAGCAGTCACCCTGAGATTTGTACCGAAAGACTCCGCGACTGTGGTTACGAAAATGGACATGAAGCCGCAACCGAATCCCATCAGTAATGCACATACCCCCATTGCAGTGGATGTTCTGATGACCATCACCGAAAAGAAAAAAGCGACGACTGCAAATATGGCCAAAGCCATGAAGGATTTGAGGATTCTGATACGGGTTTTCAAACGTTGACTAAGAATGCCGCTTGACAAATCGCCAGTTGCGATTCCCACCTGGAAAAGAATGAAACAGATGAACGGGCTGATTCCTTCTATTCCGTTCCTTTTAGCCAGCTCGGGACTTAGATTGATCAAAATGCCTACACAATACCATATAGGGATCCCGATAAGAAGGAATTTAAAGTATCGGGCGGTTCTCTCTTTTTTTGAAAAAAGCAGACGGAAGGAACCTCTTTCTACCTCATGTTTGGACTGTGTCTTACGATACATTCCTGATTCAAAAGCTGAAACCCGGAGTAACAATAGCAGTAGTCCGGCAATACCCGCAAGAATATAGGTCGTGCGCCAATACAAGAAATCGCCGGCCAGTCCTGCTGCGATGGCGCCACATGCACCCAGCACAGCAACCAATACGGTCCCGTTGCCCCGATGCTCGATGGTCATGCTCTCTCCTACCAATGCGATACCGGCTCCCAGCTCTCCTGCAAGACCTACCCCGGCAAGAAAACGTATCACTGCATAAGAAGGAATATCTTGGACGAATGCATTGGCAAAATTGGCAATCGAATAAAGCAGAATGCTGCCGAACAGCACTGATACTCTGCCTCGGCGGTCGCCAGCAACGCCACTGATCACCCCACCTACAATCATTCCAAGCATCTGTATGGATAAAAGGAATTCACCTTGACTGGTCAGTTGCTCTCCTGTGAGTCCCAGCTCTTTGAGGCTGGGGATACGAAGTACATTGAATAAGAGCAGATCGAATGCATCAACAAAGAAGCCAAGGCCTGCAATGATAACAGCCTTGTTGAATAATGTTGTGTGCAACCGGATATCGCTGTTCATTTATTCCATGTCTTTTGAAAAGCGACTGCCAGCCGGGCACCAAGGCGTGCATTGTTCTTGACCAATTCGATATTGGCCACAAGACTTTCACCGGCGGTACGACCGGCGAGATATTTCAGCAGGAACGGCGTGACTTCTTTACCTCTGATGCCATTTTCTTCGGCGGCGTCCAAGGCTTTGAGGATATGCTGCTCCATGACTGCAAAGGGCACTTCAAATTCATGGGGCACCGGATTGGCGATCAATACTGATCCTTGCAGTCGCATCTTCCATTTCTTATCCAACATCGCTGCAAGCAGTCCGATATCATCCACACGAAACGGTGACCGATGTCCGCTTTCACGTGAATAAAAGCTAGGAAACTCATCGCAACCGAATGTTACTACAGGAATTCCGAGCGTCTCAAGCTTTTCCAGAGTAAGTCCGATATCAAGAATTGACTTTACACCGGCCGAAACGACTGCAACATCCGTTACCGACATTTCGGTGAGGTCTGCAGACACATCCATGGAAACATTTGCGCCCCGATGAACTCCGCCGATTCCACCGGTCACAAAAATCCGAATTCCTGCCATAGAAGCGATACGCATGGTAGCGGCGACGGTAGTGGCGCCGTTTTCTCCGGAAGCGACAATAAACGGCATGTCGCGCAGGCTCGCTTTGGCGACCTTATTGTTTTTGCCCAGAAAGTCAAGTTGATGCGATTCAAGTCCTGCATGCAATCGACCATCAAGTATCGCAATGGTTGCCGGAGTGGCTCCTGCTTCGCGAACTATGCGTTCAACTTCCATTGCAGTTTCCACATTCTGCGGATACGGCATACCATGAGCGATGATGGTCGATTCCAGTGCGACTACCGGTGCATTATCCGACATTGCTGAGGCAACCTCCCGGCTGAGTATCAAAGGATATTCACTGTTCATTTCATTCGTTGTTCTAGCAAAGCGGGCGAGAAATCACTTCGTACTGCACCTACAACTTCCAACAGACAAGCAGCTGCGGCATGTCCATAACGTACGCATGTAAGACCGTCTTTCCCTTGTAACCAGGCATAAATCCAGCCAGCCAGAGACGCATCACCAGCCCCATTCACATCTCTGACATGTACACGGGGAGCAGACAATGACACCATGGTGTTGCCATCACTGAAAAGCGAGCCCTCTGCGCCACGACTTAACCATACATTTTTAAAACCGAGTGCATGAAGATGCGCGATTTTTTCTTCTGGAGTCACATGAGCATCCTGTTCGAATACTGCCAACTCTTCCCTGTTAGGCTTGACCAAAAGGAGATTTCCAGGAAGGGCATCTCTCAATCTTCGGGCTTTGGGGATGGATACGGTCTCGACGACTAAAGGAACCTGATGCTCATTGCAAAAACGCATAAGCCATCGCAACGCATCCACAGAAAGATTACAATCGGCTATCACGACGGATGCCGAACGGAAAACCTCTGAGCGCTTGGAGAAGAAATCGATGGTCAGTAAACGATCGGTTTCCGATGTAACAGCTCCGATATGAAGATCACCGGACGGCGTAGCAATGGATGCAAAAGTGCCTGTAGGCTCTTCAGCAAAAAGAACATGATCGAGTCCGATACCTGCATCGGAACATTGTTGTGCAAGCCAATGACCATCCGGATCTTCGCCAAGGATAGTGACAAGCTGGACGGGTATTTTCAAGAGTGCCAGGTGATGGGCGATATTTCTGACAACACCACCCGGACTTCTGTGCAACCTGGATGGATTGGAAGTGAACGGTACAGGCTCCTGCTCGCAGCGAAATGTAAGATCGACCAGAGAAGCCCCTACACAGACCACTTGCCCTTGTTCTGCTGATTTCATAGGGTCGTAAATATCGCATTTCCCGAGTAAAAAAAGGCTATTGACTCCATGGAAATCGTTATTTACCAAAAAGGGGAAATATCATTGGACTTCTGAGCTATTTTTACAAGAATGCTAATTCCTCGCAAACTCATCCTTATAGGCATTTCATGTCTTACACTCAATACCTCAGGACAAGCACCTCTGCTTACGCGTCAACATGAGTTCATTCGCGTAGATCCTCGCGGTGCCAGGCCCAGCAATCTCAATGAACCATTGTCTTTTTTCGCTCATGCATTTCAACCTTGTGTGAATGATAAGAAAGAATTCGTGGAATACTTCAAATGGGAGGACGGAAATGGCTGGATTCCGGAGCAATTCGTGATCCGAGATAGTACTGAAGAACACGCATTGCATGAATTCAAAAAATTCAACGACGGACCCTTACAATTTGCTGAATCAGATTTGATATTCGATGCTTCCGGCCATCTACTGGAAAGTCGTATAAAAAACACCGATGCTAGCGGAGGAGTCTCGTTACTTCAAAGAAGCTGTAAGTATCAAGGCGGATTTTTGGTGACAGATGAAAACAAAGTAGACGGAAAAGCCACTAACTGCATGAATAATATCCTATCCTTCGACAACAAAGGATCGGTAACGAACATAGTTAGCGAGCGAAAACAAGGTCCTGAA
>JBJSZR010000427.1:0-12918 GCA_046090385.1 Bacteroidota bacterium | reverse complement strand
TACAGAATTTGCTCCTGCCTGGCGGATTCGTTGTGATAGCAGAGCCGAACAGAAGATTGGCAAAGGAGTTTGTAAACGGATTTGTGGCTGGAGGTTTTTCCCACGAATTCACGATCATAAACGTGACGTGGCTCGACCTGGAATATCGGATCGGAATACACGTGCTGAGAAAAACAAAATGATCAGTCCAGGAAGGGTCTGATGGAAACCGCAAAAGTTATCAGCGAAAGTTTTCCGCTGATAGCCAGTTTGTCGGCCATGTTCGCGCGGTGATTCTCGATCGTTTTGAAGCTGACAAAAAGGACTTCTGCGATTTGTCTGCTGGTTTTTCCCTCAGCTACCAATCGAAGTACTTTTTTTTCAGTCTTGGTAAGTCGTTTCAATTTATCATTCACCTCGTCCCGGGTGAACTTCATGTTCAGTCCGTCTGATTCTCCAACCTGTTTGAACACCGACTTGAGGTGATTGTACCTGTCCATACGTGTGGAGATGGCTTTCAGCAGATCTTCCTTCACGAAAGGTTTGGTGAGGTAGTCATCTGCGCCGAGATTCATTCCTTTCCTGATATCATCCTTCTCCACTTTTGCAGACATGAAGATGAAAGGCGTACCGATGCCCCCTGAACCCTGACGTAAAGAGTGTATGAATTCATAGCCGTCCATTTGTGGCATCTTCACATCACACAATATCAGATCCGGTTTGAATTCATCGATCAGTTGACGGGCTTGCAGACCGTTTTCTGCTCCGGCTGCCATGTAACCATAGAGGTCGAGTAATGTGCAGATACTTTCGCGTAGCATCTTTTCATCATCAACAACAAGGATACGCTTTGAAGTTTGCGTCATTTTAAAGCTATTGCTGGTTAGTGAGCTATGAATTTATACACCTAACATGAATAGGTTAGATGACTGATGTACTTAAAGAGCAATGGTAACTTTTCATGCAAATTTAGTGGAACCTGCTTATTTTCCAAGACTTAACCAAAAAAAACACTAGCCTGATATCTATCAAAAACCAGCATTTAAAGAGTTGCTTCTACCTCTTAATGCCGGCAATTTAGCGTCATGCCTTGGTCGTTCATTTCAGATCTGATTTTTTTATTTTTTCCAGCCTTATGCAATGCGTGCCGTAAAGGATTGCGGAGGGGTGAAGAGGTGGTTTGTATTGATTGCCGTTATAGGTTGCCCAAAACAGGATACGTACCCGGAGCTGGAAATGTTGTCGAGAAACTTTTCCGAGGAAGGACCCAAGTGCTGGCGGCAACTGCTTTTTATGAATACCGCAAGGGAGGCCGGGTACAAAAACTTGTGCATGCGTTGAAATACCATGGCAGGGAAGAGGTGGCTGATTTTGCCGGAAGGAAAATGGCGGAGGAGTGGAGCAAGTATCTTTCCTTCATGCCAGATGTGGTGGTAGCTGTTCCCATGCACTCGTTTCGAGAGCGTCAAAGGGGGTACAATCAGGCGGCACTGATCGCCCAAGTTTTTGCTGAACAATTACAAGTTCCTTTTGACCGGCATTCGTTGATACGGGTTTCTACAGGTGCCTCACAGACGTCCAAGACGAGGTTCGACCGATATGCATCATTGGACGGACGTTTCGCAGTGATTCATCCGGAAAATCTTGAGGGAAAGAAAGTCTTGTTGATCGACGATGTGATAACGACCGGTGCAACGACAATCGCTTGTCTTGAATCCATGCGGCAGCTTACGGGGGTGAGTTTGATGGTTTCTGCTTTTGCGATCACTCGCCGTTGATTCCGATTCAGGGAAATGAAGCATCTTTGCACTACATGAAATCCATTGGATCCATACCGGTCACTGCTAGTCGCGCTGAGAAGTATCGATTGTTGCTTTCCGCAGCAGAAGCCTTGATGGACCCTGAAGCAGGTCCGGTCGCCAACATGTCGAATCTGGTTGCGATCATCCGCGAAGCATTCGGTTTTCATTGGGTGGGTTTTTATCTGGTAAACGGCAATGAGTTGACATTAGGACCCTTCCAGGGACCGCCTGCGTGCACGCGCATCGCTTTAGGTAAAGGTGTGTGTGGCACTGCTTGGAAGCGGAATGAGGCGGTTGTTGTTCCAGATGTGAACTTGTTTCCAGGTCATATCGCTTGCAGTGCGCTTTCCAAATCGGAGGTGGTTGTTCCTTTTACAAAGGATGCCCAAGTCATCGGCGTACTTGATATAGACAGCGATTGCGAAAATGATTTTTCGGAAATCGATATCCATGGTCTTACTGCTTTGTTAAAAGTGCTTGATTCCACCTTATGATAAGCAGACTTCTCACTCTGTCAGGTCTTTTTGCCATTTACAGTTGCGCCATTCAAGTTCCTCCTCAGGGGGGAGATAAGGATATCGATCCTCCCAAGTTGCTCTCTGCGATTCCCTTAACTGGAAGCACCGGTTTCAGCGCACGTGAAATCGAATTCGTTTTCGATGAGAACATCCAGGTGAAGGATCTCATCAATAAACTGGTGATTTCACCTCCATTCAAATCGAATCCGCTGGCGAAAGTCAGGAAGAACAGACTGGTCGTTTCCTTCAATGATTCACTTGTGCCCAACACGACTTATTGCTTCAACTTCGGTGATGCCATTTCTGATCTCAATGAAGGAAATCAGATAAAGGACTTCAAGTATGTGGTTTCGACAGGTTCTTTCATCGATTCTTTTTCGGTTTCAGGGAAAGTGATTCGTGCAGAGGACCTGAAGCCGGAGAAATCGGTGTTGGTGATGCTTTATCCGACCACTGCAGACGACTCTGCTCCATATAATTCGTTGCCTGCTTATTTCACTAGGTGTACTGAAAAAGGAATCTTCGCAGTTGAAAATGTCGCATCGGGAGTTTACAAGGTCTTTGCGCTTTCCGATATTAATCAGGATTATCGTTACAGTGATCCGTCAGACAGGATCGCATTCATCCAGCAGTCTGTTACCGCAGGCGACTCAGGAATCTTGCTTCGTTCGTTTGCCAAGAGGCCACTGCCTGCTGTCGCCAAGGCAACCGCCGATGGTCCAGGCAGGATAAATGTATTCTTTAATTCGCCGGAACCTCAAGCGAGTGTACGTTGGAGAACATTGGATCCTACCCTTGCAATCAGTACCGTGTCCACATCCGTTTCAAATGACAGTGTATCCATCTTTTACACACGATTGAATGTGGATACTGCGCAGGTCTTGGTTGATTTCAAAGACCATACGGACACCTTCGATCTCACACTCAAGACATATGATCCGACTCGTGGGTCCAAGTCAGGATTTTTCTTGTCTGTAAAACCTCAAACAGAAAACGGGTATCTCGCGCCAGGTAAGCCATTAGCCGTCCGTGCTTCACATCCTGTTTCAGTCATCGACACATCCCTAATGTCATTGGAACAGGAGGGTACAAAAGTCGGCATAAGGTCTTTTGTAATCGCTGATTCCTCGCGGCGGATCTTTTTGCTGGATGCGGATTTTTTTGAAGAGAAAAGATATACACTTGAGTTCCTGCCTGGCACATTCAAGGATATATACGGTCGCACCAATGATACCCTGGAAGAATCCTTTCAGGTGAAATCCGTTACTGACTACGGAACATTGCGACTGAATCTGGATATTACGCGTCCAGGAAATTATCTGATACAAGTGGTTGATGAAAAGGACAATGTTTTCAGGACAGAATCAGTAAGATCGGATACTGTACTTTTTTTCCAATTATTGAATCCGGGCACTTACCGCTTGAAAACGATTTTGGATGAGAACGGGAATGGCCGTTGGGATCCAGGCGATGATCTTGAACATCGGTTACCGGAACTGGTTATATATCACCGCGATCAAGTGCCTGTTCGCGCGAATTGGGATGTGGAAATAAAGTGGGCTATTCAGCCCTGATGAATCAACTACCGAACTACAAGCCGAAAATGCTCCTTACGGTAAGGAGTTGACAGGTTCACAAGATAGATTCCTGCTGGTAAAACGGAGGTGTCGAACCAAATCGATTTGCCATCAGGTTGCAGTACACCGCTGAAAACATCCAGAACGGAGTGACCAAGCAGGTCAGTGACAGTCACGTTTAAATTCAAAGGTCTTTCCGCATTCACCTTCAGTGCAGTCCATCCTTTTGAGGGATTAGGGTAAAGAGTGATAGAGGAGATTTCCTGCAGTGATGGGGTTAGTCCTGTGTTCACATCCACATTGAAGTGCCAGTATCCTGAAGGAGCCGGCAAAGGCCTGTTCAGCGATTTTCCACTCACAGAGGTGCCTCTTACATAATAGTAAACCGTAGATCCGGCAGGTTGTACAGGTATATCAGCGAACCAACCGTCTGAGATGCCAGGGGCGGCAGCCATCGTAAGGGCGGTGTACGGCAAAAGAGTATCTGTACGATAATGGACTTCCGCTGACGAGATACCGCTTTTGTGTTTGATTGTCGCGTTGATACGGTAACCAGGCTGCGTGGAAAGTTGGTCAGCGAGTGGTTGGTGCACGATCCATAGCGGATCATCAGAGGAGACCTCTTTGGTGATGCAGTGAATCGCGCCTAATGCCGGAATGATCTGATTGCAATCGATACCCACAATACGGTAGCCCGGCATCGCTTCCCGCCAGATTCGTGCAGCCGTCGTATCATATTGTTGCCCGTAAAAAGGAACGATGATGGTTTTGTTTACGAATACAGCATTCGTATACGTCCTGTAGTCGCCGCCTGCGTCAGGATAGTTTCCCGAGGCATCGGGTGGCATCGGTATGCGTACCACCTTGTAGGGACTTCCAAAAGGTGAATTGAAATTGTTGACCACATAATCGATGTTCGCATCGATTCCTGGTCCGTCCGCTACACCAGGAGGATACTCTCCGGCAAGGATGGTCTCCTCATCAAGCAGTTTCATGTGCATATCGATATGGTGGATCTGATCGTATTGTAAGATGTTCATTTTGATGTATCGGTCGATTCCCATGAATGCATTCATGATGGTATCGATCTGTGGTTCTGTCTTCGTCGGATTTTCATCGACCACGAGTCGGGAGGAGAATCCTGTTCCCAATCCGTCGCACATGAAATTGCCACCGGTATGGATCAGGTCATAAGGCGAGGTGGTGGTGGCATACAGCGGCAGGTTCTCTTTAGCAGCTATCCTGTTGGGCAAGGTATCGTCCTTTGCGCGTGGCCTGTTATAGATCCAATCGATCAGATAGAGAGAGTCCACATCGTTGTGATAAACATTCCAAGGACCGTAGTCGCGACACCATATGGAATTGAAACCCGTTACGAGGTACTCCACATTGGAGAGCGGAATTCCATTGGCAGTCAGATTGGTTTTGACAACGTTGGAATCGCTGCACACCACTATCACACGGGCTTCAGTCCGTGCGGCCGCAATGATTTGTCTTACGATACTGGTGTATGATGTCCAGACAACGACCAAAGCGTCGATTTCTTCCCATTCCGCGGAGGCTCTGACGAATTGGGGCGGAGGAGTGGTAAAGCTGGTTGTGCGGTTGTTTCGAATACGCGTGAGATAATCCGGCATTTCCGCCTTCTCGCGCGGTGTCAAGCGGTGCTCCAATTGTGCGGTTGTATCCAGCTGCAGAAGCAGGAACAAGCAGTAGATCAGTAGGCTGGTTTTTTTCATGGTCGGGCACAAGATAAATCATTTGAATTCGAAACCGTCAGCGTCCTGCCAGAATGGGAAGTCGCTGCGGAATGATTGCAGTTTTTCAATATCCAGTTCTGCATGAAGTACGCAGTGTTTTGAGGATGGCGCTTCAGTGATGGGATTGCCGGCATGGTCGACGATGATTGAATCGCCTGAATGTGGGATTCCGTTACCATCCGCCCCGATCCGATTCAAGGCAGCTACATAGCATTGGTTTTCTATGGCCCTTGCGGGAATCAATTTTTTCCAGGCTGAACTCCTACGATCCGGCCAATTGGCCACATAAATCAGCAGATCATAGTCAAACAAGGTCGAACGACGACTCCAGACGGGGAAGCGTAAATCGTAACAGATGAGTGGGAAAATCCGCCATCCTCTCCATTCAAAAATCATGCGTCGGTTACCTGCAGAATATTGTTTTTCCTCGCCGGCCAATCGGAACAGATGTCGTTTGTCGTAATACCTGTAATCACCATCCGGTTTCATCCATACCATCCGGTTCAAATACCTGCCATTGCGTTCTATGACAAGACTACCGGTCACTACCGCGCCGGTATGTACAGCCATTTTTCTCATCCATTGCATGGAGGGACCGTCCATAGGTTCCGCTACTGCGCGGGGATGCATCGTGAATCCTGAAGTGAACATTTCAGGCAGTACGATGATATCGGATCCTCCCTTGAGAGGGAGCAGATCTTGTTCGAACTTGATACGGTTGCCTTCGGGGTCTTCCCAAATCAGTTCTGATTGTATGAGGCTGATTCGCATCTCACTGTCGATTTTCAGATGGTTGCAATCACTTTATGCAGGCGCTCTGCCGCCCGCTCCAGGGTTTCGTCTTTCTTCGCAAAGCAGAAACGAAGCAACGTGTCATTGGGAGCTTTTCTATAAAAAACAGAAACCGGAATCGACGCGATTCCTGCTTCGCGGGTGAGACGGACAGCGAAGTCGGTATCTTTCTCGTCAGTGATAGCGCTATAATTCAATAGCTGGAAGTAAGACCCTCCGGCCGGTTGGTATTTGAAGGCAGTGCCGGCGATCAACTCAAGGAATTTATCCCTTTTTTTCTGGAAGAATCCCGGAAGTTCAAGGTAGGAACGGTTCGAAAGGAAATCGGTGAGCGCATATTGGATCGGTGTATTGGCACTGAACACGAGGAATTGGTGGACCCTCCGGAATTCCCTCATCAGATTTTCCGGAGCGATGCAGTATCCGGTCTTCCACCCGGTAGCATGATACGTTTTTCCGAATGAATAAACTGCAAAAGTCCGTTCTGCAAGTTTAGGATAACGAAGCACACTTTCATGGGTTCTGCCGTCGAAGAGGATGTGTTCATATACCTCATCGCTTATGATGGTTATTTCTGTCTTGGCAACCAATCGTTCCAGCTGCTTCATGTCCTCAGCCGTCATGACCGATCCGGTCGGGTTGTGCGGAGTGTTCACGATGATCATCCGGGTTTTTGCCGTGAGCACGCGTCGCACGGACTCCCAATCGATCGTTTGGTCGGAGGAGCGCAGTTGTACGAAAACAGGAATGCCTCCTGCCAACTCGATGGCTGGAACATAGCAGTCATAAGCAGGTTCAATTACGACTACTTCATCTCCCTCTCTTACCATAGCTGTGATAGCTGTGTAAATCGCCTGAGTTCCTCCACTGGTGATGGTTATTTCGGTCTCAGGGTCGATAGAGCAGCCGTACAAACCGTTCATTTTTTCGGCCAGAGCATTGCGCAACGGCAGAATGCCCGGCATCGGTGCATATTGGTTCATCCCTTTTTTCATGTAGGAATGGATCAGGTCGATGAGTTCGGGATAGCCGTCGAAATCGGGAAAACCTTGTGACAGGTTGATGGCCCCGTGATCCTGAGCGAGAGCCGACATCACTGTGAAAATAGTGGTTCCTACTCTGGGTAACTTCGAGCTGATCGTACCTGGATATTTCATGATAAGATTGTCAGTACAAGATAAAGAAAAACCCGCCGAAGGCGGGTCGTTAGGTATGCAGTCTGGTGATTATCACCACCAGCCCGGCAGATCTTTGATCTTGCCGGCTTTGTAAAGGAGGACAACGAGGGCTATCATCACTACCAGAGTGATTGCAAGAAATGAAGTGAGTTTTTTATAAAGTTTAGCTTCCTGTGATAGTTTGAGTCGTTTGATGATGTTGAATATCACGTTCTCCGAGCGGTGAAAAGCGCTTTCGTTTTTGACTATGTAGTCGAACGCACCGTATTTCATGGTGTTTACGGCGACTTCGATCTTATCTTGTCCGCTGAACATGACCACTTCGGTATCCGGAAGCTGTTTTTTTATCTCCTTAAGAATATCGATTCCGTCCAGAGCGTCCTTGCCCGCCAGATCGAAGTTGTAGTCGAGAAAAATGATCTGAGGTGCCAGCTGCAGGTTTTTCAGACATTCTTCGCCGGAATTGTAGCAATGAATGGTGAACGAGGGGAATTTGCTCAGATAATCCTGAAGCATCATGGCTTGTGTCGGATCGTCATCGACGATGAAGATCGTTTTGATCTGGCTCATAACGTTGGGTTGATAGGTCAAATGTATGAATATTCCGAGGAAAAGGCTCAGGCGATGGCAGCCTCGAGCTCTTTCATAGCTGCACGGCAGGCGGTGTCAAAGTCGTTTACCATATGCGGTAGTTTTTCAAGTTCGGTTTTTGCTCCTGCATATTGTTCAATCGCTTTCACCAGGGGTTCACCGCTCTTGATTCCCATATAGGTTATCTGTGGCTTGATCGCATGTGCTGTAGCGCGTAATGCATCGTAATCCTGTTGCTCGATATGTTTATGCATCTCGGCAAGTGATTTAGGACATAGCTGGAGAAATAGCTGAATGTACTTTTTCATTTTGTCCTGGTTACCGCCAGTGAAACCCTGAAGAAAGGTCAGATCGACCGTGTTGCTCATTTTATGAAAGTTTGTTTCCGTTATAATTCCTTTAGACATTCAAATTGAATAGTCTCCGGCGGTTGCACGATCCGCTTTCGTTCTATTCCAATTCCACTGCAATTTTATCTTTTATAATCCTATTTTTGATCAAATCAATCGATTTTTTCCCCGGTCTTTTTGAAAGTCAAGTTGCCGTCTGATTATGACTGGGTCAATGTTGGCGTAACACGGAACTTTCTCGGCTCTTCTATGATACAGCAGTTGTCACAACTCGTTTCATGGATTCTTGATATGACAATTTTAATAGCGGAATTAACAATCCACCTCTGATGTGAAGCCTATTTAAGCAGCTGTCGGCCCGGTTTGCGTATCAGGTCAGTACTTATCCGTTTAGTTGTAAAATCTTTCATAAGACCTCTAAAACCCTCGTCAGAAGCCTGATTCAGCCGATTTTACCCATGAAGACATCTCGATAACGGCTTACACTACTTCGTTTTTCCAGAGTGAAAACCGTAGAATATAAAGGGTAAGGGCAGGACGATTATACAGGGAGATTCATTGTGAATAACTTCTGTTCTTCATAGGGGAATAGATGCTTTTTCATTCGTTGATTTGCATCATCGAATAACCAAAAACCTTAAACAATGGCAACTAAAAAAGCTAAGAAAAAAGCTCCAGCTAAGAAAGCTGCGAAGAAAAAGGTAGTGAAGAAGGCTGTAAAGAAAGCAGCCAAGAAGTCAACCGGCGCCAAGACCAAGCGTAAGCCTAATGCTGCGTTCATGAAGCCGATGACTCCGGGCGTAGCTCTGCATCCTATCGTAGGTAACAAGCCACTGCCCCGCACTGAAGTGACTAAGAAACTTTGGGCTTACATCAAGAAGAACAAACTTCAGGATCCTAAAGAAAAGCGCAACATCAACGCTGATGACAATCTGAAGAAAGTGTTCAACGGCAAGAAGACCGTTAACATGTTCGAGATGACCAAGCTTGTCAACAAGCACCTCTCTTGATCCGATATGATCATTTGAAAAGGACCGCCACCATGGCGGTCTTTTTTTTGTCCGTTTCAACCGATTTAGACCACCTTCGGCTATTTGTACTAATTTAGTCCTCAACAAACAGAAATGTTAGAAGCTGCCGCACGCATTATTCTACGTTATAGGGTTGCGACCCTGATCGTATTACTCCTTCTTACGGGTTTCATGGGCTTCATGGCCACCAAGGTGCAGCTAAGTTATGAGGGAGCCAAGATCCTTCCTGAATCGGATCCTACCTATGCCCAATATCTGAGATTCAAGAAGCAATTCGGCGAAGACGGAACCGTGATGGTCATAGGATTCCAGAGCCCGAAGATCTGGGACAAAGAGACATTCGCAGACTGGTACACGCTCACGGACAGGGTCAAAAAGGTGGATGGTATACAGGAGGCATTATCCATCGGCCGCGTCTTCTCTCTTGTCAGGAACGATAGCCTTCAACAGCTCGATTTCCTTCCTGTCGTACCCCGCAGGCCTGAGACGCAAGGGGAGGTTGACAGCCTTCGTGGTGTCTTGAACGACCTTCCTTTTTATGAAGGACTGCTGTTCAATGCGGAGACCAACACCACTTTGATGGCTATAACGTTCGACCAGGCCAGGTTGAATTCCAAGGGACGTATTTCCACGGTGAGGGAGATCAAAGCTATGGCGGATTCATTCGCAGTGCGGAACGGTGTAGAGTTGCATTACTCCGGTCTTCCTTATATCCGTACAGCTGTTACAGACAAGATCGCCGGGGAAATGAAGATGTTCGTATTACTCGCACTGATCATCACAGCGGTGATACTCATCGTGTTTTTCAGAAGCTTCCAGGCTGTCCTTTTTCCTCTCATTGTCGTGATTTTCGGTGTCATCTGGTCCTTCGGCACCATGGTGCTCATTGGGTACAAGATCACCATCCTAACATCTCTCCTTGCTCCACTGATCATTGTAATTGGTATTCCCAACTGCATCCTTTTGCTCAACAAGTACCAGCAGGAATACCAGAAACACCGCAATCAGATCAAAGCACTGGCACGTACGATTTACCGTATCGGAGCTTCGACATTCTTCGCCAACGTAACCACCTCTTTGGGTTTTTTGGTTTTTGCATTCACCCATAGTGAGGTTCTGACCGAGTTCGGAATCATCACATCGCTGAATGTGATGCTCACGTTCCTGATCTCACTCATTCTGATTCCCATCGTTTTCAGCTTTCTTCCGCCACCTACCGAAAAGCAGACGCGGCACCTGGAGCGCCGTGGATTGCAAAAGATCCTCCGCAGGATCGACCGATGGGTGCATCAATACCGTTGGCGTGTTTATGGTGTCGTGGGCGCGGTTGTCGTCATCAGCTTGTATGGAATGACAAAGATCACGACTGTCGGTTTCGTGGTGGATGATCTGCCGAAGAAGGACGTCATTTATCAGGATCTCAAATTTTTCGAAAGGAATTTCAAGGGTGTGCTTCCATTCGAGGTGGCTATAGATACCAAAAAGCCCGGTGGCGCTCTTGAGTTGAAGACACTCTATAAGATCAACAAACTGCAAAAGCTTCTTGCCCAATATCCTGAGTTCTCTGAGCCTGTATCGGTTGCAGAGGGAATAAAATTCTCGTACCAGGGACTAAATGATGGTGATCCGAAGCGTTATATCATTCCCAATATTCAGGAACTTTCTCGACTGAGCTCTTATGCAGGGGTAGCTAAGGGCAATCAGAAAATGTTCCGTTCCATTCTGGACAGTACCAAGCAGAAGACAAGAATCAGTTTCCAGGTTGCGGATATCGGTTCAATAAAGATGAAAACCTTGCTTGAAGAACTGCAACCACGCATCGACAGTATTTTCGAGCCGGCTGCTTATGAAGTTAGTCTTACAGGAAATTCCATCATCTTCCTCAAGAACAACGACTATCTTCTCCTCAATCTCAAAGAGAGCGTACTTCTTGCGATACTTCTGATCGGTAGCGTGATGTTTTTCCTTTTCATGTCTTTCAGAATGGTGGTCATTGCACTCATTCCTTCCATGGTTCCACTGATGCTGACGGCGGCTTTCATGGGTTATTTCAGTATTCCGTTGAAGCCGTCCACGATCCTTATTTTCAGTATCGCTTTCGGAATTGCCAGTGACGGCACCATGTATTTCTTGACGAAATACCGCCAGGAACTTCGCAAATTCGGTGGCAGTATTTCCAGGACGGTATCACTGACCATTGAAGAGACCGGGATCAGCATGGTTTATACGGCTGTGATTCTTTTCAGCGGATTCTTCATCTTTTCAGCGTCTTCCTTCGGAGGCACCTCTGCATTAGGTATACTCATTTCAGTGACACTACTAATCGCTATGTGTTCCAATCTCATTTTTCTCCCCACTTTGCTGATGTCACTTCAGAAGCGGCTTATCACGAAGGCCTTCCTGAAGGAGCCTTTGATCCAGGTGTTCGATGAAGACGAAGATGTCGAGTTGGATCATCTGCAGGTGAGGCGTGAAAGATGGGAGGCGCAGTTCGAAGACAAAGAGGACTAAAAAGAAACTGTTTTTAATCTTGAATTCATGAAAGGAATCATTCTGGCAGGCGGATCGGGAACTCGACTACATCCGATCACATTGGCGATGAGTAAGCAACTCATGCCTGTTTATGATAAGCCGATGATCTATTATCCACTTTCCATCCTGATGATGGCAGGCATTCGGGAAATCCTCGTCATCTCCACTCCCCATGACTTGCCACATTTCCAGCGATTGCTGGGGAATGGCTCATCCCTCGGCTGCAATTTCAGTTATGCGGAACAGGCTGTGCCCAATGGACTGGCTCAGGCTTTCGTGATCGGTGAAAAATTCATCGGTGATGATAAAGTAGCATTGATCCTTGGGGATAATATTTTTTACGGTACCGGATTGCAGCAATTATTGCAGGACAATCTTGATCCTGAAGGCGGGATGGTTTTCGCTTATCACGTCAGCGATCCGGAGCGTTACGGTGTCGTAGAGTTCGACAGCAGCAACAAGGCGATATCGATCGAGGAAAAGCCCTCTCAGCCAAAATCGAATTATGCGGTCCCCGGACTTTATTTTTATGATAATTCAGTTGTCTCTATCGCCAAGGGATTAAAGCCAAGTGCAAGGGGCGAATATGAAATCACCGATGTCAACAAGCATTATTTGCAGGAAGGACTTTTGAAGGTTGGAATTCTGGATAAAGGAACGGCTTGGCTGGACACAGGAACATTCCAATCACTAATGCAAGCAGCTCAATTCGTGCAGGTCATCGAGGACCGACAAGGATTGAAAATCGGTTGTATTGAAGAGATCGCATACCGCATGGGCTACATCACAGCGGAGCAATTGAAGACCC
>JBJSZR010000426.1:0-890 GCA_046090385.1 Bacteroidota bacterium | reverse complement strand
CATGATGGTTGCCGGATTGGAATTGATCAGTGTAACCTCTATGCCCTCCTCTTTCAAGGAGCGAGAGGCTTGACTGCCTGAGTAATCGAACTCACAAGCTTGACCGATCACAATCGGACCGGATCCGATGATCAGCACTGAACGGATGGAAGTATCTTTTGGCACGCGTAGTGTATAAAATACAATGATTTAACTGTCAGACAGTCAGACTGCTATAGACGGCCACGAAGATAGCTTTTGAAAGGCTTCAACGGGCTAAAGGTTTTCGACAACCTGTTGATAAGGAACAAGTACAGCTTCTTCATGCTTTTCATCCGTGTCGTAGTGTAAATTTGCATTCTGATTCATTGATTTGGAAAAAGTTAACACATCCGGATCCATCCTAACGGTGGATCATTGGCACATGGAATATTTCGTAAGGGGTAGCGGACCGGAGCCATTGATTTCTTTTCACGGATTCGGTCAAACGGCAACCGATTACACCGATTTCGCTGAAATATTAGGTGGCCGTTTCACACTTGTTTTGGTAAATCTGTTCTACCATGGTAAAAGCCACAGCGAAATCGATGCGGAAAAGGATTTTTTCGATGAAAAAGCATTAAAAAAAGTGATCGGTGTGCTACTCGATCGTCTGAAAATCGAACGTACGTCATTGATGGGATTCAGTTTGGGCGGCAGGATCTGTCTGAAGCTGATTGAATCGATGCCTGAACGCATCAACCGTGCGATTCTGTTAGCACCTGATGGTTTGCGAATGAGTTCTTGGTACCGCTTCGTCACAGCCAACAGGTATGGTCATGCTCTTTTCAAAAAAACAGTGAAGGATCCGTCCCGACTGATTGCGATTTCCGGCTTGATTACCAGGTTAGGGTTATTGAATGAAAAAAAAC
>JBJSZR010000425.1:0-3298 GCA_046090385.1 Bacteroidota bacterium | reverse complement strand
ATATCCTTTCAATCTGTGTAGTGAATTAATCGTGCAAATGGCATCGACCTCCCGAATCCCTGGTTTTATTTTTACATCTCGTACCTTTCTTGGTGGTTCCTGTGCATTGAGAGGAAGTTCCAGTGGTTTTTTCGCCTGACTTTCCGTCACAGCAATTTGACCCTACTTTGCGGTTGTGTATTTTGCAATAGCAACTGTTTGATTTGCTTCGGTTGCATTTTTGACAAAGCAATTGGATGTTGGAAGCCTGGCTGCCGCCTCCGCATGAATATGGTGTGATGTGATCAAATTCCAGGCTTATAGAACTGCCACAACATTGACAGATGCCACCGTCTCTAACGTAAACCTGTTTTTTGACGGTCGAAGAAATATTACGGCTTTGGGCGAAGCCGCAAAAGCTCAACAGGATAAGCGATAAGACTAAAAGTATTCTTTTCAACTTTTTTCGAATGTAATTAGATCTTGCAGGTATAAATTGAAGGTAGCTTCAACATTCAATCGCTCTATTCTTATTGACTTATGATTATTTTTTCAGTGAGGATCCAGTTTTCCGATAAGCAAATGAGACTGTAAAGCAGAATTTTTTCAGGCAAATCGGAAATAGGAATCGTAGTCGTTGCGCTTTTCACTTCGATGCTTCTGAGTAATTGGCCACTTACCGAGTATAGTTCACAATTGATTTCTTCGTTTTTGATGCCGGGAATTGAAATGACCAATTGTCCGTCACGTTGGTAAACATTAAGTGGAGGGATTTCTGGTGCTTTTCCGGCAGAGACAGTACTGTCCGGTGTGTATTCCCATAAATCGGCATAAACACTTCCGGTGGAATGTTGTCCCCCGGAAACATATGCCCGATTACCTATGGTGAAGCAAGAGGCGTTAACTCTTGATCCGCCTGGTATATCGGCTACACGTGTCCAGGAATTATCGGACGGACTGTATCGCCAGACATCGGAACGGTAACTGCCATTTGTGCCGCATCCGATATAGCCCTTTCCATAAAGGGAGAAGCCGAATGCATTGGAACGTATATCAGGCAGGTCTGCTACCTGAACCCATGAAGCCAGAGGAGCATCGTAGCGCCAGATGTCTTTGCGGATATCCTGTGAAAAAGTGAAGCCTGTTCCATAATAGAGCGTGTTGCCAATTACAAATCCGGAGCCCCAACGTCGTCCGAACAAGGTGAGGTCGGATACGTTACCCAGATTACGTGCCACAGTCCATGAGGTGTCGTTCAATGGGTCGTATCGGAGCGATTGTTTCAGATAGCCTGGAGATCCGTCGTAACCACAAAGTACATAGCCGAAGTTAGATGTGCCCAGTCCGGTTGCATGGCTGCGTCCCGGATAGCTTCCTATAAGAGATGCCCCAAGATCTTGCATGCGTGACCAGGTATCAGTTATCCGATCATACCGCCAACAGTCTTTGAGCTCGTTGATTCCATCATATCCGCACATTATGTAGCCGGTATCATTCAGTGTGAATGCAGTTGCTCCGCAACGCGTTCCTCCAGGAAAATCGTTCAGTTGAGTCCAGTTGTCGGATGTGACATCATACTTCCAAACTTCATCCAACAGGTTTCCGGATGAATCTTTTCCTGCAATCACATATCCGGAATTTCCGGAAGTGAAAGCGGCTGCATCCTGACGAGGATTTCCGGGAAAATCTGATTTGCGGGACCAGGAATCTGGAGTTTGTGAAAAGACGAAGTGTGAAGCGAAAAGGAAATAGCAACAGGTCAACAAGAAAGAACAAGAAAATCGGAAGGATTTATTCTTGTTCTTTAACCGATTAATTGAATATGGAATGGTCATGGATTTAGGGAAGGTCGAATATAAGATAACAGCAGGTTTGGATGCCATCATTCTGCGATTCTGCCGTCTTTCATCACCAACTTGCGGTCGGCCATGGCGGCGAGTTCTTCGTTGTGGGTGACTATGACGAAGGTGATGCCTTTTTCACGACGGATGTCGAAGAACAGGTCGTGTAACGATCGGGCAGATACAGAGTCCAGATTACCGGAGGGTTCATCAGCGAAGATGACCGATGGGTCGTTGATTAATGCGCGCGCAACCGCTACTCGTTGTTGTTCACCGCCGCTCAGTTCGGATGGACGGTGGTGTCCGCGATTGCCAAGGCCTAGTTTTTGTAACAATTCATCTGCTTTATTTCCTGCTTCTGCCGAACTTTTACCTGCTATCAGAGCTGGCATCATGATGTTTTCTCGCGCTGTGAATTCGGGAAGCAGGTGGTGCGATTGGAATACGAACCCTATGTGATTATTGCGGAAACGGGCCAGTTTGTTGCCTGATAAGTTTGAGACCACATTGCCGTCGATGGAGACTTTCCCACTGTCGCTTCCATCAAGGGTGCCAAGCACATGCAACAAAGTGCTCTTGCCGGCACCTGAAGCCCCGACAATCGAGACGATCTCGCCTTTACCGATAGACAAGTCAACCGATTGCAATACATGCAACGGTCCATACGATTTTCGGATTCCTTCAGCGACAATCATGTTGGTACGAAGATAGCAGTTTTTAATCCTAACGGCGACGGCTGGTTACCCGTTCATAATCCAGGAAGTAAAGCACTTTCAGGGCAATGGAGTTTGTTTGAGGATCTCGCAAGGTATTACGGAGATTATCGGAGTAAGCGAGTGTTATTGCATCATTGTCGCTGTAGATCTGATTCTTGTAGGTAACCAGGAACGAGCTTCCTGGTGCGAAGACCCAGTTGAACACCAGGTCGACATTGAAATAATTGGAATTGAAATCTGTATCAAAAGGCAAGGTTCCGTCCGGAAGATTAGCCCGTTCCGAAAGTCCGCCGTCTTCAAGCAGGGCATAATATTTATCGTACTTTCCCTGCGACCAATAATGACGAACATTTAGGGTGAGCGACATCAGCGGGCTGAACTGATAACGAGCAGCCACGGTGTTTGTCAATGTCTTCACATCGCGTCGACCGAAAACGGGTGAACCCAGAGAGTCGAATGTGCAGAATCCGCTTGACTGTTTGGTGAAGTAATAATCAGCGCCCAGGTTCATGGAGAAATGATCGTTGAAACGTATCCGCGGTTTTATAAAAAAACCGTTTCCGAACTGGCTGATGGAATCGCTCCAATCGTAATTGTAGCCGAAATCGAATGCAACCGCTTTGTTATAGTTCGAGGAGAAAAAAGAAGAGAACCAGGAGTTTTTTGGAATCAGATAAAACCGGTCTTCTACACGAGGTTCGAACCAGTCGCGACCATTGCTGACAGTGGTGCCGCCGTTCAAGAAAATCCCGAACATGTTAT
>JBJSZR010000424.1:0-1743 GCA_046090385.1 Bacteroidota bacterium | reverse complement strand
CATCATAGTCGTTTTGACCTTCGAAACCGATGGAATATGTACGAACGGGTGAGGTGGACTTCTCGGACATCAATGCGACAACAGCGCTGGAATCCACACCACCACTCAGGAACGCTCCGACCGGAACGTCGCTTACGGTTCGATACCCGACAGCCTTGCGGAGGAGTTCAAGCGTACGTTCGCACAAGGCCTGTTCATTTAGGGAAGACAGATCGGTGTAGGCCGGCGACCAATAACGACCATACGTATGGTCTCCGTTTTTGGAAATACGTAACCAGTGTGCAGGAGGCAATTTCCGGATGCCCTTGAACATGGTCTTGGGCGGTGAGAGCAGATTGAATGTCAGAAAATCATACAACGCTTCCTCGTCGAGTTCGGGCCGAACTCCTGGTATTTCAAAAAGGGCGCCGACTTCGGAGGCGAATGCAAAAACTCCTTCACCGTTCAGGTAATACAATGGCTTCTTGCCGGCGCGGTCGCGGACCAAGAGAAGCTCTTCTTTTGAAGGATCCCACATCGCGAATGCGAACATTCCTGTAAGCTGATCAAGCGCTGAAAGACCGAACCTTTCCAGCATAAGCAACAATACGCCGGTATCTCCTGATGTGGACAAAGCGATATCGCTGAAATACTTGTTCCGCAATTCCGCATAATTGAAAATCTCTCCATTGAATACAATGGTTCTACCATCACGACCCGTCATAGGCTGATGGCCGGAGGCTGACAGGTCAAGGATACTCAGTCGTCGGTGACCTAATGTTACATCACTTTGCTGGTCCTTCCAGATACCTTCATCATCAGGACCACGATGACGCAGCCTGTCGTTCATCCTTTGTACAACAGAGGATCCGTCGATTGCTCGGCCGCACAAATTCCAGATTCCTGCAATACCGCACATGATCAGTCAGTAGCAGACAAAAGAGATGTTACAGCCTCCTTCCAGGCTTTTTGGAAATAATCGAGATCGAATCGGCTTACGAACTTCAGTCCGTCTTCGGAAAACTCTGCGCGGTTATCGAGTACATTTTCAATGACAAGTGGAAGTTGACTTGATTCGGTAACGATAGCTTGGCGAGCTCCCTGGAGCAATTCCATCATCCCGCCACTGCCGTTCCCGATGACCGGAGTACCGCACAAAAGCGCTTCATGAGCGATCCGGTTCCAACCCTCTTCCATCTCCGACATGCAAACCACTGCTGAACAGCAGTGTAACAGCCGGACATAATCGGCATGATCCAGTCCGAGAAATTGCACAGGCAAATCCTTAGCCTGGTTCTGAGGTCCGGTCATGACAAGATGATAACCGCATTTCGACAATGCATCATAAACTGAATGTACGCCTTTCTGCCGACTGGCATTGCCGATATGGATGATAGGACGATCGTCAGGCAGACCGAACTGCTTTTTGAATTCCGCCAATGACGACGGTTCGAGCTGGTAAGCCACAGTATCGAATGAATTGTAAATGACACGTACATCACCACAACCCAACCCTCTCAGGTATCCCGCCCAATACTCAGAAACCGTGATGATACGGTCAACCGCTGTGAGACGCTTTTTCAATCGGGAGAAATACCAACGATGACGCACAGAGCTGCGCGATTTCCGCACATCGATGTGATGGATTATAGCGATGTATTTCACACCCTTTGCGAATCGGCCGAAAACAACGGGAAAGGGTTCTCGAATCACGACGTCGGCATGATGGCGCTGACGTTGCATGCGAGCCCAATATCCCAGCAT
>JBJSZR010000423.1:0-1676 GCA_046090385.1 Bacteroidota bacterium | reverse complement strand
GTTTCCGGCTGGGGGACTCCTGAAAATACAATGTTTGCAATCGACAAGAACACTGATGAAGTCATCGTGTCAATCTCTCCTAAGGGAACGAATAAAATAGAAATGATCGAACGCTTACATCGTAAAGACAACAGTATCCTTTATGACGCTGTGCTCATCTTGACGAACATCTCCCGGTCTCCGGACTTTGACACCGCTGTTTTCAAGGCTATGGATAAAGTCTGTCAGCTGTTGTATGCAAAGCAGAAATCCAGTTAATCCTTAGAGCTCCATTAAGGACCTAGTTATTCAACTTTTTCCTCCATTTGAACTTTTTTTCTTTTTCTTATTTCCTTTTTTCTTCTAACTTTCAAATGATTCTACCGGCCCCGATGCGTTGCTTTTCATTCATCTTGCTTTTAACGGCCATACTATGTGGTTGCAGTCCCGATAGCGCTCGCAGGGAGCCCTTGATTCCAAACGGAGCGACTATGCTGTCGGATTCCGGTCAATTCGATCCTAAATGGTCACGTGAAAACACGCTGACTATCCATGCGCTTACCGATCCTGATAATCTTCATCCCTGTAATGGCAACTCGGCTTTACGCAGTGAAATATTGCAACTTACGCAGCTGTTCCTGGTGATCAACCGTTATGGAACAGCTCTTGAGCCGGGTGTCATTACGAAACTTCCAGACTTATTGAAAGATGGGAAAACATACCAGTACCGTTTACGTGAAGGAGTTTACTGGCCCGACGGATCCAAAATAACAACCGAAGACGTCATTTTCACGTGCAAGGTGAATGCTTCAGGACTTGCGGAAAATACTGCCACACTTCCTTACTGGTCCAGAGTGAATCAAGTCACCGCTGTTGACAGCAACGTGTTTTCCATTTCAATGGATACGATAAGGATAAACGACGTCGCTTTTCTCGCAAGTTTTCCAATCCTTCAAAGGAGATTTTATGACCCGACAAATACCCTTGGACGCTTCGAATATGGCCTTATGTCGAAAATGGGTAGTGAGAAATTAAAAAACGACTCAAGTGTGCAAGCCTACTTCGAACGATTCAATAAGTCAGGGATCGGTACCGACCCTGCAAAAATGCATTGTACGGGTTTATATGAAGTAAAGGAGTGGTCCAATGGCAGGTATATCATACTTGATAAACGCAGTACTAAGCACAAAAGACATGGCAAAGCCATGACTACAGGAATGGGCTCGGAGGATCGGTCAGGCCCTGAGAAAATCATCTACAGATTCAATCGGGATGAAAACACCGTGCTGATAGGATTGCATAACCAAACCTATGATCTTTCAGGATCGATCAGTTCAGGCGCATTCAAACAGGCGACTAAGGATGAAGCTATTCTGAAAAATTACAGACTTGTATTGAGTCCGACTTTCAATTATTCCTATTTGTGTTTCAACGAGCGACCGGAAACTTCCAATCGCTACGCCTATTTCAGCGATATTCAAACAAGAAAGGCTTTTGCAACAGGTGTTCCGATAGATGACATTATCCGACTTGTTTATGGAGAAGAAGCAAGCGATGTCCCAAAAATGGCCTCCTATATAAGTCCTCTCAAACCGGAGTACGATTCATCATTGGCGCCAGTCGAATTCGATTTGAAAAAAACTATGGATGCCTTGGAAAACGCAGGTTGGAAAGATCTTGACAGAGACGGAAAACTT
>JBJSZR010000422.1:0-2689 GCA_046090385.1 Bacteroidota bacterium | reverse complement strand
CCTGCAATCATTTCCATGACCCTGGATACTGCGCTGTCAAAAAGCTCATTTTCTGAAGCGTCACGAAGTCGCTTGGCAGAATTAAGGATTCCTCCGCCACGTGCTGCTATTTCCTGATAACTCCGACCACGTATACGATCTTCGAATTCCGCTTCTCGGCTTCCTGCAAAAACAGTATGGGTATGTGCATCACACCAAGCAGGAAAAACGTGTCCGCCTTCGGCATCCAGTTCTTCAAGTGAAGCATGGTTCCTCCTTATGTCTGTAAGAACATCCTTTCCGGATTTTCCAAATCCGGTGATTTTACCGCTTTCAATGAGAAGAAATGCGTCATCAACAGACTTCAAAAGGTCCATTTCTTCGCCACAGATCACCTTGCCTTGTTCGGTTTGGGTGTGGACAAGCGTTCGGATATTTGATACCAGGAGTGCCAACTAACTTACTAGATTCGTAGTCAAAATTACGCATTTAACCATCAAACCTTCCTTCGCTTCTTATGATGTTATCATCCTCGGTGCCGGCCCGGCCGGTGCGACCGCGGCCTTGGCGTTGCAGAAAAGCGGTTTGAAAATTGCCCTGGTCGACAAGCATTCCTTCCCGCGCGACAAGATATGCGGGGATGCGATAGGGGGTAGGGTCCGGAGAGTGCTGGCTGAACTGGATACTGCACTTGCTCATCGACTGGACGAAATACCTACTTCACTAATTGCTACCGGTTGGCGACTTGTTGCACCCTCCGGGCGCGAGGTAACTGCTTTTTTCAAAACTCCTGGAAAGGTGTGCGCCCGTTACGACTTCGATGATTTCCTGTTTCGTGAGGCGATTCAATCAGACCATGTCGATAATTTGAGTGATCATCGTATTACGGATATTGAAGTATCGGACAGCGATGTAAAGATTCATCATGCCGGCGGTATGATTTCCGGTGCAGTTCTTATTGCCTGCGATGGGGCTAATTCCATCGTCGCTCGAAAATTTTTCAATCGCCAGGTTTTGCCCGATTACCACTCAGGAGCAGTTCGAGCTTATTACAAAGGTGTGAAAGGTATCCAAGGTTCGAACCTGTTGGAAATACATCTCATCAAAGGCCGACTACCCGGTTATTTCTGGATATTCCCGCTACCCGACAATCGTTGCAATGTCGGCTTCGGTATGTTGACTCGCGATCTTTCCGAGCGTCGGATCGATTTGAAAACAACGCTCAAGGATATCATTAAAGAGACTCCGGAATTAGCTGTCAGATTTCGTGAAGCCAAGCTGGAAGGGAAAATCCAAGGGTTCGGACTTCCGTTAGGTGGTCGCAAGATAAAAGTCTCCACCACCAGGATCCTTCTTTGCGGTGATGCTGCATCTCTCATCGACCCACTCAACGGAGAGGGGATCGGTAATGCAGTTCTCAGCGGAAAGTTGGCTGCTGAATGGGTGCAAAAGGCATTCGATCAGGATCAGTTTTCAGAAGATTTTTTATCCTGTTATGATACCGACATTCATGGAAAGCTATTGGATGAGTTAAAGTTCAAACTCAGGCTTCAGAAGCTCTTCAATCGGCCCTGGCTGATTGAACTTCTGGTTCGGATCGGATCATCAAGCTCCACTATCCGCAACCTGATTGCCTCCAAACTCTGAAAAAGGCATCAACAAGCATTCGTTGATACCACGATTTTTGTCATGGCAATCTTGTATTTCTTAAAGTTATTTTCACGACATGGCTGGAAATTCAATAGGAACACTGTTTCGGCTTACCACGTTTGGTGAGTCTCATGGACCCTGTATTGGCGGGGTAATTGACGGTTGTCCCGCTGGACTGTCTCTGGACATGAACATGCTCCAACGTCAACTTGATCGGAGAAGACCGGGGCAATCTGAATACACAACTTCCCGGCAGGAGTCCGATGAGGTAGAATTCTTGTCAGGACTTCTTAATGGAAAGACGACAGGCGCTTCCATCGGTTTTATCATCAGAAACAAAGATCAGCGTCCCGATGATTATGAACCCCTGAAGGACCTATTCCGCCCCTCACATGCCGATTTCACCTACCAGGCCAAGTACGGCATCCGCGATCACAGAGGAAGTGGTCGCTCTTCAGCACGTGAAACCGTTGCCAGGGTGGTGGCCGGGGAAGTGGCTCGTCAACTATTGTTACGTTTCAATATCCGCATCTCTGCTTACGTTCATCAAGTGGGACCTTTTCACATGGCCGAAGAAACCAGATTTTTTGAACTTGATCAAGTCGATATCAGCCCCGTACGTTGTCCTGATAAGGAACTCGATAAGGCGATAAGAGATCATATCAATTCCCTCAAAGAATCAGGGGATACGTGTGGCGGAGTCATAGCATGTTCCGTGATAGGATTGCCTTCAGGAATTGGAGAGCCTGTTTTTGATAAGCTATCCTCCCGATTAGCGTATGCCATGATGGGAATAAACGCGGCGCATGGCTTCGAATATGGAAGTGGATTCAAGGGTGCTGCTATGAGGGGGTCTGAACATAATGATCCTTTCATAAAACACCCGGACGGATCGGTTGCTACTTCCGGTAATAATTCAGGTGGAATACAGGGTGGTATTTCAAACGGGATGCCTGTTTCTTTTAAAGTGGCATTCAAGCCGGTCTCGACAGTGAAAATGCAACAAGAAACAATTGATAATACCGGTCAGCACGTGACCTACACCGCCGAGGGCCGTCAT
>JBJSZR010000421.1:0-1363 GCA_046090385.1 Bacteroidota bacterium | reverse complement strand
TACATGGTCTTGGCGATTTGTGCTGTTGAACGCGTGGTCGTGCTGCCATCGGTGATGAGACTCGCTGTGAGTTGCGTCAGACCTTCTTTACCGACGGGATCGCATATGGAACCGTTACGGAACATCAGTTTAATGACCACTTTTCCTGAACCTTGCATCGGTAGAGACACGAGTTCAGGCTCTGCAGCGCAGATACGGCCACAGATGAGCAGGGAGAGAAGGAATAGGATGGTTCTGTTCATGGCGGTCATCATTTGATTTTTTCAGTTTCGTTCGGCGAAATCGTTCCAATGGTCAGGCGTTCCGGCGTGAAGTACTTTTTCGCTACACGTTGCAGGTCTTCCATTGTCACTTTATCGTAGTTGGCATAATAGCGATTCAAGGATTGAGGATCGCCGCTCAACCATGTGAAGAAACTCAGGTTTTCAGCGATAGAGGTCGGATTGTCTATCCGCATGCGGAAGGAATTCTTGATGTTCATGCGTGCCGACTCCATCGCCTTTGGGTCCAGCTTTCCTTTTTTCGCATTATCCAATTCTGCAGTGATCCTGTTTTTGACATACTTCATGTCCGAAGCATCCACAAGTGACGCTTCTACACTGATGAGAAACGGGTCGCGGGTATTGTAGGCTCCTGCTTCTACCGAGCGTAGCTTTTGTTCTTTTATAACCATCTCTTCGTAGAACGCGGAGTTCTCCGAGAAAAGCATCGAACTTAAAATATCGAGCGCCGGGAAGTCCAAGTCCGAATCGCTGTATCCCGGGCCTTTATAGTTCAGGCTCAGGTAAGGAGGGAAGCCTGCTTTCTGCAAATGCGTACTGCGAGTCTCTTTCTGTTCAGGCTCTGAAGTGATGGTGGACGTATAATTCCCGGCTGCCCAGTTGCCGAAATACTTTTCAGATAAATCAACCACTTGTTTGTGCTTCACATCACCTACAACGATGATCGTTGCATTTTCAGGCCGATAAAAACGCTTGAAGAACTCGATCGAGTAATCATACTGGTTCGGCATATCCACGATATCCTCGAAGAAGCCCATCGTAGTATGCTTGTAAGTATGCGATGAAAAGGCCGTGTTCTGAACCAACTCGTTGAGCTTGGTGTAAGGATTGGCCGAATTTTTAGTGTACTCGCCTTTTACTGCCCCTGCTTCGGTCTTGAAACCTTGTATGGAGTATTTTAGATTTTGAAACCGATCAGCTTCCAGTTCGAACATCGTTTCCAGCTTTGCGGAACTTCCCGTCATGTGGTAAAGTGTCCTGTCAAGACTCGTATTCGCATTCGCTGAGGCGCCAGTCGATTTAAGGATTTCGCTGTAGCGCTCCTTTGGATATTTGTCGGTGCCGCGGAACATCATGTGTTC
>JBJSZR010000420.1:0-6614 GCA_046090385.1 Bacteroidota bacterium | reverse complement strand
TGGGACTGTTGGGTTACACCACAAACACTGACCTAACCAAAATGGGATCTCTCCTCATGATGGCTCTTATCGGAGTCATCATCGCCTCACTGATCAATATGTTCGTGAAGAGTGAAAATTTCAGTTTGGCTATCAGTGTCCTTTCCGTAATCATCTTCACCGGCTTAACGGCATATGACGTACAGAAACTGAAAAACATCGGCGCGGGTGTCGAATACGGAGCAGAGGCGACTGCAAAACTCAGTATCCTCGGCGCTCTTACACTTTATCTCGACTTCATCAACCTATTCCTAGCGTTGTTGCGCCTCTTCGGCAATCGTCGCAGCTAACAGGAAATATTCAATCTTGAAAAGAGTCCGGAACCTCCGGGCTCTTTTTTTTTGCTTTTACCGCCTACAGCCAATTTCCTATTTTTGGTCTCTATCAAAAAGAAAACATGAAAACTGCTTATCTCTTCCCTGGCCAAGGTTCCCAATTTCCGGGAATGGGCAAGGAACTTTACGAAAAATACCAAGAGGCTCGCTTGCTTTTTGAAAAAGCTGATGACATACTCGGTTTCAAGATAACTGAAATCATGTTCAACGGTTCCGAAGAGGAATTGAAACAGACAAAAGTGACG
The DNA here is from genome assembly GCA_046090385.1 of Bacteroidota bacterium. Lineage (GTDB taxonomy): Bacteria > Bacteroidota > Bacteroidia > AKYH767-A > 2013-40CM-41-45 > Pollutiaquabacter. The sequence continues at coordinate 5,995 of JBJSZR010000420.1, read as the reverse complement.
CAGCCTGCGATTTTTCTTCACTCGGTCATCATGGCATACTGCATGGGCGAAGCGTTCAATCCGGACATGGTTGCAGGTCACTCACTTGGTGAATTCTCATCGTTGGTTGCAAATAAGGCCTTGTCCTTTGAGGATGGATTGGCATTGGTTAAAGCAAGAGCATTCGCCATGCAGAAAGCTTGCGAGATACGACCATCGACCATGGCGGCAGTCCTCAACCTGGATGATGAGATAGTTGAAAATATCTGCGCGGAGGTATCCGCTTCAGGAGAAATCGTTGTCGCTGCAAATTACAATTGCCCTGGTCAACTGGTTATTTCCGGAAGCATCGAGGGCGTGAACACTGCGTGTGAGAAAATGAAGGCCGCTGGTGCCAAGCGCGCACTGGTCCTGCCTGTAGGTGGCGCATTCCACTCTCCATTGATGCAACCTGCCCGAGAGGAATTGGCATCAGCTATAGCTTCCACATCATTCAAAGTCCCGGTATGCCCCGTGTATCAGAATGTGAATGCCTCCCCGACCACCGATCCGGGTATCATCAGGGAAAATCTGGTTGCTCAACTTACAGGGCCCGTCCGGTGGACACAAACCATACGCAATATGGTAGCGGATGGCGCCAATAGATTCGTTGAAGTAGGCCCAGGTAAAGTACTTCAGGGCCTGGTCAAGAAAATAGAGAAAGAAGCGGAGGTGTTTTCCGCATGATGTCTTGTACTTATCGGCTTTTTTGAATGCAGTTCGGGTTGATTTTAGTATTTTGACGACAAACGCAAACTAGCGCAAGCCGTGGCTTTGTTGAACTCCTTACTTACCTGGTGGATGAAGAAAAGAAACCACCAGATCGAACTGTTCCTGAAATACCCGGATGAGGTACAGCAGGAATGGTTTCGACGGCTTGTCGATACCGCACGTTATACGGAATGGGGTGAGAAATACGATTTCAAATCCATCCATTCCATCAACGATTTCAAAGAACGTGTTCCAGTCCAGAACTACGATTCCTTGAAACCTTTTGTGGATCGACTGATGAGGGGCGAGCAAAACATACTTTGGCCTTCGGAAATAAAGTGGTTCGCAAAATCGTCAGGAACGACCGCAGGAAAAAGCAAATTCATTCCGGTAAGCACAGAGGCCATGGAAGAATGCCATTACAAAGGTGGAAAAGACCTGTTGTCCATCTATTGTAACCTTCAACCGGAAACACAGATTTTCAATGGTAAAGGTCTTACCATGGGTGGCAGTCACCATTTCTCAGGAACTGCCGATACTTCCTATGGAGACATTTCAGCGGTCCTGATGCAAAATCTTCCATTCTGGGCGCAAATGATCCGCACCCCCGACCTGTCCATTGCACTGATGGACAAATGGGAGGAGAAAATCGAGAAAATAGTGGAAGCGACAAAAAATGAGAATGTGACATCCATCAGTGGCGTGCCGACCTGGACTCTCGTGCTCGCCAGAAGATTACTGGAAGTCACAGGAAAAAAGAACCTGTTAGAGGTGTGGCCTAACCTTGAACTTTTCATCCATGGAGCCGTTAGCTTCACGCCGTACCGTGAACAATTCCGGGAATTGATACCATCCGATTCTTTCAATTACCTTGAAACTTACAATGCATCTGAAGGATTTTTCGGGATTCAGGACCAGTTACACAGTCAACACATGCTATTGATGCTTGACTATGGTGTTTTCTATGAATTCATGCCGATGGATGAATATGGCAAGGAAAATCCTTCCACGGTAGGGCTGGATCAGGTTGAACTTGACAAAAACTATGCGTTGGTCATTTCCACGAATGCAGGACTTTGGAGGTATCTCATTGGGGACACGATCAGATTCACCGAAAGGTATCCGTTCCGATTCCGGATCACCGGCAGGACAAGGTTGTTCATCAATGCGTTCGGCGAGGAAGTGATCATCGAAAACACAGACCGTGCAGTAGAGGCCGCTTGCGAGAAAACGGGCGCAGCCGTACGTGAATACATGGTAGCGCCGGTTTATTTTTCAGGAAAAGACAATGGTGCACATGAATGGGTGATTGAATTCGAACGACCTCCCGACAATCTGGAAGAGTTCGAATACATACTTGATCGGTCACTTAAATCTCTGAACTCCGATTACGAAGCGAAACGGTACCAGGATATGGCACTGCGAAAACCCCTTGTGCATGTGGTCGATCAAGGTCTTTTTTACGAGTGGTTGAAAAGGAATGGAAAACTGGGAGGTCAGCATAAAGTACCTCGATTGAATAACGACCGAACGAATCTGGAGCAATTGTTGTCAATTGCAACCGAAAAAGCTTCGGCGGTATGAAGTCCCGATTGATCATTTCATTTCTCTTAATTATACTGTCGGGCTTTCAGTCCGGGGAACCGGAATTGTTGAACGGACTGCCATTCCCCACTGCAACCTATATGACAACCGATCCGCTGGGTAATTGCTACGTGGTTGCCGACAACCAGCTATTGAAATTCAGTCCTTCAGGAAAGCCATTGCAAAATTACGCTGAAGTAAGGAATGGAGAATTGAGGCAGGTGGACGCATCCAACCCGATGAAGGTCGTATTGTTCTACCCCGATATGGCACGAATCGTAGTCTTAGGGACTCAATTCGCACCACAGTCGACCATAGAACTCCGGAATCTGGGCATCTTCCAGCCTACCCTGGTTTGCAATTCCATCAACGGAGGATTTTGGATTTATGATTTGCAGGATTTTCAATTGAAGAAAATCGATCTTAATCTGCAACTCGTTTTTCAAAGTGGAAATCTGCTTCAGCTTACAGGCCGAAAAGTAGTGCCGAACTTCATCACTGAATACAACCAGCAGGTATTCCTCAACGATCCTGAAGCAGGGATACTGATGTTCGACCAGTTCGGAGGATACTATAAAACCTTGCCCGGGCAACATATGATAAACTTTCAAGGTTGGAAGGATAAACTGATTTGCAACGATGGTAAAAAACTCACTACGTTCGATCTCAAAAGATTCGAAGGCACAGAAGTCGCTCTGCCAGGACACGGCAAAATCAAAGCAGCCAGATTGTCCGATACACAACTTTATTTATTAACAAACGATTCGCTGAACATCTATTCCTTCTAAATTAGCACAGCGTTGATAAAAACTTAACCAACAATAAACACACCATGCCTCCAAAGACCGTGACACTCAGGAAAAGCAACTCAAAATCGCGTGCAAAAAGCACTCCGTCAAAGTCAGCTTCGAAAACCGCTGTCGTCGCAAAAAAATCAACTGAGAAATACGCTCCTACCAAGAAGCAACTCACTCCATTGCACATCGCAATTGCCGGCAATATAGGCGCTGGCAAGACCACGCTTACATCCCTTTTGGCCAAGCATCTTAAATGGGAAGCTCACTACGAGGATGTAGATGACAATCCTTATCTGAACGATTTTTATGAGGATATGCAGCGCTGGTCTTTCAACCTGCAGATTTACTTCCTGAATTCAAGGTTCGAACAAATCGCTAAAATCCGCCAGTCAGGAAAGACAATCATACAGGACCGTACGATCTATGAAGACGCTAACATTTTCGCTCCAAACCTTCATGCCATGGGCTTGATGACAACCCGCGACTTCAACAACTACCAGTCGCTGTTCAATGTCATGTCCAAGTTCGTCTCACCTCCTGATTTGTTGATTTATCTCCGAGCAAGTGTACCTACACTCGTGAATCAGATTGCAAAGCGAGGCCGTGATTATGAAAACTCAATCCGTATTGATTACTTAAAACGCCTCAACGAGCGCTACGAGGCGTGGATTTCCACCTATGAGCAAGGTAAATTACTCATCATAGACGTGGACGATCTCAATTATGCTGAAAATCCGGAAGATCTTGGAAAAGTCATCAACCGTATCAATGCAGAAGTCAACGGATTATTCTAAAACCCGCATATAGAACAAAAAGCCCTGGTAATACTACCGGGGCTTTTTTTTGCCTGCTTGCAAGACCCATCATGATTTGAGATCTATGAAACGGCTGAGTTCATTCACACTGCTATCGAACGTCAACGCATCGTACAACATGAAATACCGCTCTTTATCAATGGTGCTGTCATAAGCCAACTTAGCCACTTCCAACCGGTTTGACTCGAAGTTGAATTCTTCCATAAGGCTGCGCACTTGATCGATCGTGAATTGGTTGACAGTAACAGCAGAGCGAACCAGCTCCAAACGGGTGTCTTCGAAAGGACGGTTCCTAAGAGTATTCAAGAAACCGTAGAAATCAGCTTCGTCCATAGCAAGTGAAGCATTATTACAAAATCCATCATCTAAATCCACTTCGTTACTATAGAATCCGTAGGTGCCGGGCCTGTTTTCAAAATAAGCAACCCTGCCGAAGGGATCCATGCTTGCAATCAGAAAGCTACCTGAACGAAGCCTTAACTGAGTGGAATAAGTGAATGCGCCTTGTCTGTTTCCGCAATCACGATGTCCACGATGCCTATGTCCGCAACCACGACCATCTTGCAAACGGATGATGGTCAGACTATGTCTTCCGGGACGGAGGTCGTTGAAATTGACTGAACCGCCGAAAACGAATGACCTGTATCCGTCAACAATAAGCTCATACCTGGAGCCGATAGGAAGATCGACTCTCAAAGCTGCTGATCCGCAATTTGCACTGATGGAACCTGCCACACTCATGAGTGCGGCGGTCATAATGAGTAATCTCTTTTTCATAGGATGTCCTCCTGATTAGTTTTGGATAGTAAGAACTGTCCAAATCCTATGCCACAACAGATGAACACAAGATGAATCGCTGAAAAAGAAACAGAATCGACTTTAATCGAAGTAATCGTACTCGTAACGGGTGCCGTAATGCTTATCCCTACCTCCTCTTGAAGCATCAATTTCAAATACCTGCTCTTTGCTGATCCGTCCGTTTTCATCATATTCATAAACGTTCTTACGGAGTAACAAACCGCTTGCATCGAGCATTTCCTGAGCTATCATGCGTCCGTTTTCATCATAAGCATATCGGACTATTTTGGAAAAGAAATCCTTATGTCTTCTCTCAAGAACTTTACCCGACTCGTCATAGGTCGTATAGACGCCGGAAATAAGACTTCCATCGGCCTTACGTTGCTCTGACAGCGTCTCATTGCCTTTTTCATCGTATTTGAAGGTGGTAAGCGTCATAAGCCTTCCTTCGGCATCCAATTCCTTCTCATCGATAGAATCCTTGCTTTCTTTGATAAAGACCAAACTGCCCAGAGGCTTTCCATCCTTATCCGTTTTATTGCGGTGCGTGATACTTCCTTCCAGATCATAAAACATTTCTTCCCTGTAATCGAATTCGCCTTCCTCGTCAAAACGTACAACCGTTACCACCTGACCTTTTTCATCATAGGAATATTCCAGTCTTTCACCTGTATCATCGCCATAATAACGTACCTCCTGAATGGTCCGATCATTCACATCGCGAACAAGCACTCTGCGTTCAGTGACGTCCTCCGATGCGTAGTACAGGATATGTTCAGATAATTTCCCTGAAGCCGTATAACGATACTCGTTCCTATCTTCCAGGTCTCCACCGGAATCGAACTTCGATTCTTCCAAGGGATGCCCATCCTTACCAAGTCTTACGACCAACTCCAGGAATTCATCATCAGCTTTACTCATCAATTCGGAAAAACTGAGGGTACGGTAATGCTGATTGAATCGTCGAATGGTACTTATTGATTTTTCCATAGTAAGAATGAAATCATTTTGTTCCTGCGAAACGCCGGATGTCTTTTTCAGTGATTTTCTTTTCACCCAGAATCACGAGTCTTTCAACCACATTCCTGAGCTCCCTTATGTTTCCGGTCCAATCCATTTTTTGCAACTCAAGTATCGCCCCATCAGAAAACTCTTTTGCGGCCATTCCATAATCCTGACAAATCTCTTCCAAAAAATGACGGGCAAGTATCGAAATGTCAGAACGGCGATCGTTCAATGCTGGCACATGGATGAGTATGACAGAAAGCCTAT
>JBJSZR010000419.1:0-3163 GCA_046090385.1 Bacteroidota bacterium | reverse complement strand
TTTCGTAAAGGTCCTTTTTTTCAATTGATAATTTGGTTGGTTTAGGTTCGGGTGACTCTATCACTTTATATTCATCGTTGATATGTACGCGATCACCGACCCTCTTACTGGCAAAATAAATTCCATACTTGTCTGTCAATTGTGACTTATAAAATAATCCGTTCAGCAGTTCTCTTGTTGAAAATCGTTGGTAATCGGATGTAAGAGGAAAATCACTATGGATATAGTCGCCGGAGAAAATAGGATCCGATATGGGCGGTGTTTGTTCGGCTTTTACTAGACGCTGAGCTATCTCTTCAGTCTTTTGGATATCCTTATAGTCGATGAATAATAGTTCATCCGTTGACCTTGACAAAGCAGACAAATTCATCACGTACCAATAGAACGCATTTCTATCAAGGCGGTCGTTTACTCTATCATTGAACCAATTAAAATCATCGATTAATCCGCTTGCTCTGACTTCTTTTATGAAATTCTCCCAATTGAGTTTGTATTCGAAACCCACAGATAAAAAATCCCAATTGGTCCTCAAGACAGAAGTAAGGACCTGATACAGATCCCGAATAATGACAAGAGTGATATCAGGTTCCAATATTTGACTAATCGCATTGATCCGCCCATTACCTCTGATGAACTTGGTGACGATATCACCCTTATGGTTAGAAAGATCTTTTAGAAAATTCCTGTGTCGTTTAGTGAATTTATCAGGATTTTCAGCGATATGTGGAGAAGAGGAGTGATGATACATCCCCTCATAGTTGATAATGCTCGTTTTTCTATTCAACCAGAAATACGGTTCGTAATTGATCCAAGCGTTTCCGTTTTTTTGTGCTAAGAGATAAGACAAGTATAACTGAACAGCTTTAGTTCCTGACCTACCTACACCGAATATCAAAATGTGCATCAGCTTTGATTATTAAAAAATTTCAATTCTTTATCATCAACCTTATTTTTTCCTTGATTCTGTCGATCAAGTTTCCACGGCCTTCATTGAATTTCACATAAAGTGCATATTCATCCGCTTTACGATTGATTATGATACCGTCAAGATCCGTGATCCTGCCAAGGGAATGCGATTTCATTCCAGCCAATCTTGAATAATTATAATTGGTATTAGTGCCTTCCGAACCAAATCCGATATTACTCACAAGATTCACAGAAGGCGTGATGCTGATTTTCCTAAGTTTCCAAAGGCTGTAATACCACGAATAATCCCATGTATCTATTTCTTTTCTTTTGGTACGAATCAATAAACCGTAATATGAATCCCTCCAAGTTGTTTTCTCGGTCACATGGCTCATCAGGTCGTTTGAAATGAATGAATCCAAATCAGCCATTTCAGCATCAAAATATACCCATGCTCGTTTCCACGTCGCCCAACCCCAAGGATGATATATATTCGAAAAATAGTAGGAACCCTTCGTATCTGGCTTTTTTCCAAGTAGGAAGTTAGACCCATTGATATGAGCTATCCTTTCGTCGCTTCTGTATCTTTCAAGAAGGTGTTGGGTTAATCGGAAAAAACCAGGAGTTGGCAAACAGTCATCTTCAAGAATGATACCCTCTTCAACATGTTCGAAAAACCATGAAATGGATTCTGGAATGGCTTTTCTGAGACCGATATTTTCATCCCTGAAAAATGTCATCACTTTGCAAGGCCAATCAACAGAGGTCGCTATGAGTCTGGTAGAATTACATGCCACATCATCTCCTGGCTTATTCGCTCTTGGACCATCAGCGGCAATGAACAAGTATGACGGCTTCATTTTCCTGATAGCTTCAAATACCCTGCTGGTATGTTCAGGCCGATTATAGATGAGAAAAAGTACAGGCGCATTCATGAATCATGCTCCTTCTCTGACTTTTCCCGTGAAAAGTCCTTTATGATTTGAATGAAATTATCTCCGTAGGCTGAAATGCGTTTAACCAGATCCTCCCTGGCTTGTGTTTCCATGATAATATCAGGCCCGGAATTCAATTCACACCAACGTTTTTCCAGTATCAACGATAATTCATCCGAGTCCTTGGGCTTGAAAAAGTCGCATACAGCAGGATGTTGCTCCCGGTGTACTTCGATATCGGAAAGTATGGCCCGCTTACCGATCGACTTAGATTCTTCCACAGTCGTACTCCAACCCTCGAATAGTGACGGATTGATGATGGCTATGCATTGTCTGATCAATAACAATACGTCATCATGATCAACCATTCCAAGAATGAACAATTGATCTGAAAGGCCCCAGTCACGTATGTATTTTTTAAGCTCTTCTATATATTCAGGATTACGATAGTCTGTAGGGTTACCTGTAAAAACTATCTGAGGTGAAACTCCTTTTTGCTTGAGTTTCCGTAAAGCTTCCAATACCGTAATATGGTTCTTATGCTTCCAGAACTGATTGGGCAGATAAAAGAACTTTTCAGGAATGCCATACTTCGATGTCAGAATGGAAGGGTCTTTTTCCCAAATGTTTTCCGGCACATTGGAGACGAAATTTGAAACTCTGCTCTTATGAAGGAATTCAGGGGCGAATCGGGCAAGATCTTTCTTTGCGTTCTGACTACTGACAATAATGACATCGGCATGTTTACAACCCTCAAGGAATCGGAGGTTCCGTTCAACGATTTCCTCTTTCTTGAAAAGATAACTCAAGTGTATGTGCTGAAAGTCAGGTATCCAGTATAGTTTAAGGATATTGTTTTTCGAGAAAAGATGCGCATGATTAAGCGTGAAGAGTGCATTCAAGGAAGAATTGTCGAAACGCTTCAGCCGTTTTGACAAACCCTTATCGAATCCGTTAAACAACATCGATAATTTGAAAGTTACCGCGCGGTAGTTTCGTTTGATCCTACTGAATAATACATCAAGAGAGCCTCCCTCAATAGGGGATGAGGATTTGCCTTCAAGATTCGAGACCAGATAAATCCTTACATCCTCTCTTTTTCTAAGTGCTTCAATCAGGTTGGACTGATAGGTGAATCCACCGGTCCAGGAACTGCTGCCGAGTGTCGGAATAATTATATTGATCCGATCAGCCATTCATCGATTCGTTGAAAGCATCTTGAAGTGCCTCTTTCAGTGTCCTTTTGGGCTGCCAACCGGTAAGCCTCTTGGTTTTTTCAATGGATGCCAACTGACGATGTCTGTCCACCTTTCGCACCTTGG
>JBJSZR010000418.1:0-7367 GCA_046090385.1 Bacteroidota bacterium | reverse complement strand
TTAATTTCGGGAATCCTTATAACAAGGAGGTCTATTGGCAGTTCGTCAATGCCATCAAAGGCATGGGTAAAGCCTGCCGTAAGTTCAAGACACCGGTCACCGGCGGTAATGTCAGTTTCTATAATCAGAGTTCCGATGAGGGTCCGGTATTTCCGACTCCTACCATCGGCATGCTCGGTGTTTTAGAAAAGAAGGAATTCCGCACAACGCTTGATTTCAAAGTTGCTGGAGATTACATTTTCATGATCGGTGAGTCGAAGAATGATATCTCTTCCTCTGAATATCTTTACTCATGGCATGGCATCAAGAACACACCTGCCCCTTATTTTGACCTTGATGAGGAATTCGCTGTTCATCAGATGGTGTCCAAGCTTATCAGGAAGGGATTGCTTCGCTCAGCACATGATGTATCCGACGGGGGTCTTTTTATCACTTTACTCGAGTCATCCATGCCGAACGGCCTCGGGTTTTCCATCGAAACGGATTTCGATTGTCGCCCCGATGCGTTCCTTTTCGGTGAAGCTCAAGGCAGGATCATCGTGTCAGTAGCTCCTGAAAATCTGGATGCTTTCACTGAAGCGCTCATGTCAGGTGATGTCGAATTTTCAAACCTGGGAACCGTGAATGAAGGTGCTATGGTGATTGATGAAACCGATTGGGGAAGTGTTTTGGATGCCAGAGTTCTATACGACAACGCACTTACAGGCCGATTGGCTTGATTCGCTCTTTACGAGGAGCCGTTGTAGTTCGCAGACTAAGTTTTGTGTCGTATTGATGCACGATGAATAAAATCGTACCTGCCTGATTGCACGAACCCTATTTTCCTGCAAACTCTTTCTGCCTGCGAAACCTATAGGCATATAACAGTGCCAATGCTTGTGAAAGCAGTATCGTTGTCTATCCTGTGCTTCACCTGAGCCTAAATCAAATGCGCTTCCCTTCAGTAATTATGATGTCAATAATATCCTGCTGAGAGAATTCCTGAGAAGAGCCCGAATTGGACAGATGCGCGCTCGATTATTCAGTGCTGTTATCGTATCATCGAGGTAAAAACCATTGAAAAGGGATGCTATGCTCTCAGTAGAATTCCGATTTTAACGGGTATCTTCACCTAAAATTGAATGACTATGCGCTCGTATGAACGTACCCGTATCGACTACAAGGCTTTGACTTGTTGCATTTTTCCGATACTTGCTGTGTTGCTGTCAATCCTCAGCTCCCACATTTACGGACAGCCTTCACCGACTCCTGCCAAAGAACGGTTGGAAGGCATTGCTAAGCGTAAACAGTTGGAAGCCCAATCGCTCGTGCGGAATGTGCCTTTCAGGAATATCGGTCCGACCATCATGAGTGGCAGAACTGTCGATCTGGATGTCAATCCCGAAGACCCTACCGAGTTCTATGTCGCCTACGCATCCGGAGGTTTATGGCATACTCGTAACAACGGACAGTCCTTTGTGCCTGTATTCGACAATGAAGACGTGATCACGATTGGAGATTTTGTGGTTGATTGGAAGACTCGTAAGATCTGGATAGGAACCGGTGAAGTCAATTCCAGTCGTAGTTCTTATGCCGGTACCGGTGTCTATTACTCGGTCGATACAGGTAAGACCTGGCAGTATAAGGGCCTGCCTGAATCGCACCATATAGGAAAGGTCATCATTGATCCAAGGAATCCTGATGTGGTCTATGTAGCGGTATTGGGCCATCTCTTTTCTCCGAACCCCGATCGTGGAGTTTACAAGACAACTGATGGAGGTACTTCATGGAAGCGTATTCTGTTTGTCGATGAGAATACAGGTGCAGTGGATCTTGAAATGGATCCGAACGACCCTGACAAACTATTTGCTTCGACTTGGCACCGCGAGCGTCGTATGTGGAACTTCGTCGAAGGCGGCTCCACTTCAGGAATTTATAAAACACTAGATGGAGGAAACTCCTGGAAACTGATGACCAGCGAAGGATCCGGATTTCCTGTCGGTGACGGTGTTGGCAGAATCGGGATATCCGTTTTTCCCGGTAATTCGGATATCGTTTATGCAGTCGTTGACAACCAGGATAAGCGTCCTGAAGAAAATAAGGACACCTCCAATCTTTCCCCCAAAGACTTGAAATCGCTTTCCAAGGAGGCCTTGCTTGCTTTGTCAGACAATAAGTTGGAAAAGTTCCTGCGCGGCAATGATGTGCCTGAAAAATATACCGCACAGAAAATAAAAGAGCTTGTAAAGTCGGATTCCATCGACGCTACCGATATCGTCGACTATCTCAATGATGCCAATAACTCCTTATTCGATACGCCAGTAATCGGCGCAGAACTTTATCGCTCGGAAAATGGCGGTCTCTCATGGAATAAGACCAACAAGGAATTCCTGAAGAACTTGTATTACACGTATGGATATTATTTCGGAAAAGTTTTCGTTTCTCCTGTCGATGACAAAAAAGTGATTCTTTGCGGTGTTCCACTGGTGATGTCCAGTGACGGAGGTCAAACCTTCCGAACTATCGACGGCGACAATGTGCATGGCGATCATCATGCTGTCTGGATGAATCCTCGAAAAGACAGTCATATCATCAATTGCAACGATGGCGGATTGAATATTTCTTATGATGACGGTGCTTCGTGGTTCAAAGCAAATACGCCTCCGGTAGGGCAATTCTATTCCGTGAATGTCGATTTGGCCGATCCATACAACGTCTATGGTGGCTTACAGGACAATGGTGTCTGGACGGGTTCTTCACGATCTGAACTCTCTGTCGGCTGGCACGACAGTGGTCGCTATCCTTATAAATTCATCATGGGTGGCGATGGTATGCAGGTGATGGTGGATACCCGCGATAACCGCACAGTATATACGGGTTATCAGTTCGGCAACTACTATCGCCTGGACAAAGACAAGGACGACCCTGACTATTACATCCATCCGCGTAACGATATCGGAGAGCCCAATTACCGCTTTAACTGGCAAACTCCTATCTGGCTTTCACGTCATAACCAGGATATACTTTATTTCGGCACCAACCGGTTCCATCGCTCCATGAATAAGGGCGAGGATATGAAAACTCTTACTGCTGATCTTACAGTCGCTGACCGTAAGGGAGATGTGCCTTTCAATACCATCACGGCCATACATGAATCGCCAACCCGATTCGGACTTTTGTATGCAGGTACCGATGATGGTCGCGTTTGGATCAGTAAGGACGTAGGTTATACATTCGAGAGGATTGATGCTGGCTTGCCTCAGGGATTTTATGTTTCCCGTATAACTGCATCAGCACATGCAGAGGGAAGGGTTTATGTGACGCTGACCGGTTGTCGCAGCGATCATTTTGCCCCCTATCTCTTTGTCAGTGAGGATTATGGTCGTACATGGATGTCGCTGTCATCGCAGCTTCCTTTTGAGCCTCTGAACGTGGTCCGGGAAGATCCGACTGATCAGAATCTTCTTTATATCGGTACTGATAATGGTTTGTATATGACACCAGACCGCGGAAAAACATGGATGGCCATGAATGGCACCTTGCCAAGAGTCGCAATTCATGATCTGGTCGTACATCCGCGTGATGCCGAAATAGTCATCGGTACGCATGGTAGAAGTTTGTATGTCGCATCCCTTTCGGAAGTCCGGCAATTGACAGATTCTGTACGCAGTCAGGCCGTTCGATGGATTTCAACTCCGGAAATGAAAAGATCCAAGTCGTGGGGTAAAAGGCCAGGTGCTTTCGAGATTGCAAAAACGCCTGCGTTTGATGTATGTTATTTTGTTCAGTCTGTCGGAACTGTCAAGTTGGAAATTCTCGGACCGAAGTCAACAGTTCTTGTTTCTGTAACGGATACTGCAGACGCAGGGCTAAATTACTTTTCGATTCCTTTAGCGCTTTCCAAAGAATCGGTTAGCGCCATCAGGAAAAACGCTCGTGAACTTTCCGCGCGACTGAATGAAAGCGAGGATGGAAATCACTACCTGCCTTTTGGAGAGTACAAGCTGAAAGTGACCACTTCGTCTGGAAGTGTCCATTCCGTCGATTGGAATCTGAAAGACCCGGATGCGAAAAAATAAGCCGCCTCTTTAGTAGACGGCTTGTTGAAATATCAGGGTGAAATCATTTCTTTCCAGATGATTCTTTGTATTCCCTGTCAATGAAATCTCTCACCTTGCCGGGATCGAGTCTTTTCGCTATGATGCGCTTCTGGTCGTCTAGCAGATAGATCACCGGGGTGGAGTAGATGTCGTAATAGTCACGGAATTTCGTCTGATTGGCTGGATCTGTCACATTGATCCAGTTCAGTTTGTTGTCGCGGATGAACTTTTTCCAAAGTTCCGGATCCGACTCGATACCTACCGAATAGACTTCAAGGTCCACACCTTTAGATTTCAGGCTGTCATAAATATGATAGAGTTCCGGTATCTCGACTTTGCAGTGGCTGCAAGTAGGATCCCAGAAGGCAAGTACCGTATAACGCGCTTTGATATCATACAGCCTTTTATAGTTCATCGATTCAGGTACGATCGTGTTGCCTTTGATACGGATATTGGTATCGAGCATCACGAGGTCGTGCGCGGGTGTGCCCAAAATGTTCGGTTTGATCTTGTTCACACGTTCACGGATCTTATTCTTCAACGTGTCATCGGCCCAATAGGCTTCGTCCGTCAGATAATACGTTTCGGCAAGATGCACGAACACCTTGTCGTATCCCATGATGTTGGAGGTTTCGTAGTAATTGGTTAGGGTAGCCACATGGTATCTGAATACCTCTTTGTTGGCGCGTGAACGTATGATGATGGTATCCACTGCAGGAATGATGGAGTCGGGCAGGGGTACGGTCAGTTGTTGCGTGTAAACCTTCACCTTGTTATGCAGGATCGGAGTGCGCAAGAGCCTTTCATCTCCGAAGTCTACGAATTCAAGATAGTGTGCCTTGTAATAATTGAACTGGAAGTTGGAGTCGAGAACGTTGCCTTTTTCATCTTTCGGCGCATCTGGAACGTCAGGCTCCTGCATGGTAAGTATGAGTTTTGCCATGAAGGTTTTCGGATGATCATTCATCAATTTGATACGATATTCCTTTACTTCCTTATCAATGGCTTGCATCTGTTTACGGATAGCCTCTTCTTTCGCTTTGTTGCCTTTGCTTTCGTCAAGTTGGGTTTTGAGGTCCTGATTCTGTTTCCCTTTTTCAATGAGGAACTTCTGATGTTCGTTGAACAGTTGGTTTTCAAGTGACCCTGTCACCTTCAGGTGACCGACATAATCAAGCGTATCTGTTTCGATCGTGAAACGTTGCTCCTTATCGATGAGTAATTCGAAATAAGTCTTGTTCGGAAGAATCACCAGGTAGATCCCGCCTTCAAGCGATTCACTGCCCTTGAAATTCATCCATCCGTCCTTATCCACTTTTACAGTGTCCTTCACATATTGCTTGTCACCGTAATGGTTGCCGAGATAACATTCCGTGTCCTGTAATCCGACAATCCGTACTTTGATATCGTAACCGGGCGTGGCTCCGAACGCTGAGATGCTGGACAGTGAAAGTCCGATGATCAGTAATTGGCGCAGTTTCTTATACATTTTCATTCGCTTTATTGAAGAGAGCTGTTTGAAATGCAAAAATAAGGCCGTTGGCCACCCTCCTGCATGAACAAATGTTGAAGTTTTACCCAAAAGGGCAAAAATAAGCCCGTATTTCACAAAATTTAAGAATTCCCGCTTAATAAAATCGGCTTGACAGGACTTACAAATTGCCACGGAGAGCCTGTTCCCGCTCTATTGCTTCGAACAAAGCCTTGAAATTGCCCTTGCCGAATGATTTTGCGCCTTTGCGCTGAATGATTTCATAAAACACTGTGGGACGATCTTCTACAGGTTTGGTGAAAATCTGCAATAAGTAGCCCTCATCGTCTCTGTCAACAAGTATCCCCAGCTTTTTCAGATCATCGATATTTTCGTCGATTTTACCCACACGATCTTGAAGCTCATCGTAATAAGTGGAAGGAACCGTTAGGAAATCAACTCCACGTGACTTCAATTCAGTGACGGTAGCCAACACATCATTCGTAAGCACGGCAATGTGCTGCACGCCGGCACCTTTGTAAAATTCCAGATACTCATCGATTTGCGATTTCTTCTTGCCTTCGGCAGGTTCATTGATGGGGAACTTAACATAACCATTGCCGTTTGCAACCACTTTGCTCATCAATGCTGAGTATTCGGTCGAAATGTCCTTGTCATCGAACGTGATGATCATTTTGAAACCAAGAACATCCTCGTAGAATTTCACCCATTGGTCCATTGCGCCCAGCTCCACATTTCCAACGCAATGGTCGACCACCTCAAGTCCTACCGACTTTACCTCGATCGTCGAGGAAGCTGACCTGTATCCTGGCATGAACGGACCCGTGTAGTTTTTTCTTTCTACGAATGTGTGAATCGTGTCACCATATGTGTGGATGGAAGCTGTTTTCACCTCACCATGTTCATCTGTATGACTTTGAGGTGCGGCGAAAGATCTTGCACCACGCGACATGGTTTCGTAGTACGCCTTTTCTGCATCGTCCACCCAAAGTGCCAAGGTGCGGACGCCGTCTCCATGCCGGTAGATATGATCGGCCATTTCATTATTCGGACGAATCGGGGTACTGAATACAAAACGGATCTTGCCTTGCTGCAATACATAGGATGCCCTGTCACGTACTCCCGTTTCGGGACCAGCATAAGCTATAAGCCGAAACCCGAAGGCGTGCTGATAATAGTAGGAGGCCTGCTTGGCATTGCCGACCCAGAATTCGATATGATCAGTGCCAAGTAGAGGTAGAAAATCAGTGGACATGTCGTGGAGCTGTTTATGGTGCAAATATCCTAATTCCTTGAAAGAAAGAAAAATAGCCTTGGTCAGACTTGATTCGTTTTCAATACTGGCACGAGGCTTTGATTATCAGGAAACCTGATCAGCGCTTTTTTGAGGGGTTTCCTCGCTCTTTTGCCATCTGCTCCAGTCGTTGTTGGAACGAGGATTTTTTCACCGGTTTTTTCTTGTTCTCCTGGATTTTGCGGTGGATTTCCTCTTCGTTGGTAAAGGCCTTGAAAAGATACTGCTGTCCGAAACCGAAGATGTTGCTGAGAAGATAATAATAACTCAATCCTGCTGCATAACTGTTGAAGAATCCCAGGAACATGATCGGCATCAGATACATCATCCACTTCATTTGAGGATTCATCGCTGCCGACATCTGCATGTTCATACGGGTGTAAATCAACGTGGAGATGGTCATCAAGAGCGTGAAAAGGCTTACGTGGTCGCCATAAAATGGAATGTTGAACGGCAGATCCAATACGGAGTCATAGGTGGAAAGGTCATGTGCCCAAAGGAA
>JBJSZR010000417.1:0-2242 GCA_046090385.1 Bacteroidota bacterium | reverse complement strand
TTACCGGCCGAAACCCTTCTCCCCTGCCTAAGAAACTGATTTTCCTTGCCGGCATTTGCTTCTTCGTAAGCTATGCCCATGCTCAAGTCGCAATTACCCAGCCCTGGTTTTTCCGAAGTTCTGATTCGATTTCCGTTATTTTTGACGCAAATCAAGGTAACCGGGGGTTATCTGCCTTCACGGGAACGGTTTACGCCCATACAGGTGTAATTACAAACGTTTCGAACCAATGGCGATATGTAAAAGCCGCCTGGGGCACTGCCGATACGAATGTAAGAATGACCTCACTGGGAAACGGCAGATACCGACTTTCCATGCGACCCAGATCATATTACGGAGTACCTTCCAATGAAACAATCCGACGACTTGCCTTCGTTTTTCGCAATTCTGACGGAACCATAACGGGAAGAAATACCGACGGTAGTGATATATTCATTGATTTGGCTGACAGCAGCCGTGTCAACTGCGCGATCATTCAGCCCGTGTCCGATGTTGGCGGACCATTGACCACCGTAAGTTTCGGGCAGACACTGAACTTCACAGGAATTTCCGACTCTGTTTGTTCAATGTATTTCGATCTTAATGGCTCGATTTTCGGCTCTCAGTTAAACGACACGCTATTTGCAACTGCCAATTCAAGTAATTACGGAATTAATACTGTTCGGCTGATCGCACAAGGAAATACAACTTCGGACACTGCGGTTTATTCATTTCTTCAAAATCCTCCGTTACCCATCGCATCACTACCAGTAAATTCGAAGGACGGAGTCACCTACCTGAATGATTCCACCGTACGACTGAACCTTTTTGCTCCCTACAAGGACTTTGTGTACGTGATTGGAGACTTCAATAACTGGGTGTTGGATACAGCATTTCTAATGAATCGTACTCCGGACAGCACACGTTACTGGATTGATATCAGTGGCCTTACACCAGGGAGAGAGTACGTATATCAGTACTATGTTGATGCGGAAATCAAGATAGCTGACCCCTACGCTGAAAAAATACTCGACCCATCCAACGACGGAGGAATAAATTCGGCTACCTATCCCAGCCCTACAACATATCCAACAGGTCGCACCACCGGTGTAGCTTCGGTATTGCAAACCGCTCGTTCGACTTATCAATGGCAAAATCTCAACTACAGTCGTCCTGCTAAAACAGACCTGGTCATTTACGAATTGCTCGTTCGGGATTTCATAACTGCGCATAACTACAAAGCCCTGATTGACACCCTCGGTTATCTGAAACGACTTGGCATCAACGCCATTGAACTGATGCCGATCAATGAATTCGCAGGAAACCAAAGTTGGGGGTACAATCCGAGCTTTTTCTTCGCACCGGACAAATATTACGGCACTCGTGAAGCCCTAAAGGCGTTCATAGACTCTTGTCATGGAAACGGGATTATGGTCATACTTGATATGGTGTTCAATCACCAGGACTTGCCTTCGCCGATGGTTCAGCTGTATTTCGATCAGTCGGCCGGCAAACCCGCAGCTAATTCGCCCTGGTTCAATCAGTCGGCACCGCACGACTTCTCGGTTTTCTTTGATATGAATCACGACAGTCCCCACACACGTTACTTCATCGATCGTGTGAATGAATTCTGGATCAATGAGTACAAGGTTGATGGCTATCGTTTTGATCTGGCTAAAGGATTTACACAACGCTATACACTTGGCAATACATCACTTTTCGCGGCTTATGATTCATCACGCGTCTTCAATATCGAACGTATGGCGAGCCATATCCGAAGTGTCGATCCAGGCTCCTTCATAATACTTGAACTTTTTGCCGACAACAGCGAAGAGACACGTTATGCCAACACCGCGAACGGCATGATGACCTGGAGTAACAGCAACTACAATTACAACCAGGCGACTATGGGTTATGCAAGCGGGAGCGACTTCAGCAGCGTGAGTTACAAATCGAGAGGTTGGCAGTACCCTCACCTGATCGGCTATATGGAGAGTCATGATGAAGAGCGCCTTATGTACAAAAACATCGCATTCGGTGCTTCTAATACGAATTACAATGTGAAGGACACCTCCACCGGTCTGTCTAGGATTGAGACTGCAGCCGCGTTTTTCTTCACCGTTCCCGGTCCTAAAATGATTTGGCAGGGCGGTGAATTAGGCTATGATGTATCGATCAATAATCCGTGTCGCACCTGCAATCAGCCATTCAGGTGGAATTATTATTCGCGGCCTGAAAGACTACGTCTATATCGTATTTTCAG
>JBJSZR010000416.1:0-874 GCA_046090385.1 Bacteroidota bacterium | reverse complement strand
ATTTTGTCCAAGCGACTCTTCGAGGAAGGCCAAGTTGTAAAGGTTGGTGAAGTTATTGCCACCATCACTCCGATTGGCCAGAACGCCACTACTGTAGCACCTACACAACCACCGACACCAGCGGTTACAGCGCAGCCCGTTACAGAAGTCAAACAATCTCAAACCGTAACTGCGTCAGCCAACGGTATTGTAAATTCAGAGGTTAAACGTATTTCCGACTCGGGCAGATTCTATTCTCCCCTGGTCAGAACTATTGCGAAGGAAGAAGGCGTTTCGATGGCTGAATTAGAGGCTATCAGCGGATCCGGATCCAACAACAGGGTTACGAAACAGGACCTCCTAAATTATATTTCTACCCGTAAAGGTGGAACAACCATCGAAACCGCTCAGAAGCCACAACCTGCCGCAGGCTCTTCCAGTACTTCTTCCTCTCCAGCAAATGTCACCTCTGTTTCCGGCAATGTGGAAATCATTGAAATGGACCGTATGCGAAAGTTGATTGCGGATCACATGGTGATGTCCAAGCATACATCTCCGCATGTGACTTCATTCGTGGAGGCGGATGTGACCAACATGGTAAAATGGCGGGAGAAAATCAAATCCGGCTTTGAGAAGAAAGAAGGTGAAAAAATCACCTTCACCCCCATCTTCATCGAAGCAGTCTGCCGTGCTATACGTGACTTTCCTTTGATCAATGTTTCTGTTGATGGCAACCGTATCATCATCAAAAAGTCAATTAATATCGGAATGGCTACGGCGTTACCCTCAGGCAATCTGATTGTTCCCGTAATAAAAAGTGCCGACCAACTCAACTTGTTCGGACTTACAAAAGCCGTAAACGACCTGGCCAACCGAGCACGTCAGAATAAGCTTC
>JBJSZR010000415.1:0-7966 GCA_046090385.1 Bacteroidota bacterium | reverse complement strand
CGTGTGATCCACGAAGAGGAATCAGCCTTTCTACGCACCTTGGAGTCAGGGCCATGGCCAAAGTCAAATACCACTTCAACACGTCCACCCTCAATTATGAAAAAGTGGTGGTCACCTGGAAAAAACGCATGTTGCGTATTTTCGGATGGCTTTCCTCTGCGTTCGTATTCGGAGTGCTCATCATGGTATTGGCCTACAACTTTTTCGACTCTCCGAAAGAAAAAAGGCTTCGCAGACAGCTGGAGGAAACCAGCTATCAACTCGATCTGCTCAAACAAAGGTCACTGCAGGTAGAAGCGGTTCTTCATGATATACAGGAAAGGGATAACACCATTTACAGGGTCATTTTCGAAGCAGAACCGATTCCGGAAGCCGTCAGAGGAGCCGGATACGGTGGAGTCGATCGATATCGTTCTTTCCGCGATTATTACAACTCCGATCTGCTGGTGGATGTAACAAAACGAATCGACAAACTATCAAAGCAGCTTTATGTACAGTCCAAATCATTCGATGAGGTGTGGCAGCTTGCGCGCAGTAAAACCCAAATGATGGCTTCCATTCCTGCGATCCAGCCGATCTCAAATAAAGATCTCACCCGGATGGCCTCCGGCTACGGCATGCGTATTCATCCGATCTACAAAACGGTCAAGATGCACACAGGTATGGATTTCACATCACCTACCGGCACTCCTGTCTATGCGACTGGAAACGGTGTAGTGCGCAGAGCCGAAAACAGCGGAAATGGATACGGAATTCACATCATCATCCAGCATGGCTATGGTTACGAGACCTTATACGGCCACCTCAGTCAACTGCTTGTGACGCCAGGCCAGAAAGTGACAAGAGGTGATAAAATAGGGCTGGTTGGAAATACAGGTGCCTCTACCGGACCACACCTTCATTACGAAGTGCTCAAAGACGGTATCCATGTCAATCCTGTAAACTATTATTATAATGATATCACTCCTGAAGAATACCAGCGATTGGTGGATGCCTCCTCTCAAGCAGGCCAGTCGTTCGATTGATACTTTAAATGGGGCTTGTTCATAACTGCCTCCCTGGCAACTTGCAATACCCTACCATTTTCTTAAATTAGTGAACATCAAGCATTGAACCATGCCCTACAAAGAAAAGGAAATCGAAAAGCTCTACTACACCATCGGTGAAGTGGCAGCGCTATTCGGAGTGAATACTTCGCACATCAGGTTCTGGTCGAACGAATTCGATGAAATCCGTCCGGCTACCAATAAAAAAGGCAATCGTCTGTATACCCGCGACGATATCGAAAATTTCCGCAAGATTTATCATTTGGTCAAAGAAAAAGGTTTTACGCTTCGCGGAGCGAAAACCGAACTGCGTGATATGCGCCAACGCGTGATGATAGAAGACCAAGCTGATGCTGCAACTCCTGTTCTCGTCGAGGCAGGTGAAGAAATCGATCATGTCCATGAGATTTTCGTATCTGAAAATCATTCGAGTGAGCCGGCAGATCGTGATACGGCCATACCTGCTCTGGCAACACTGCAAAATGGCAATTATGTGGACCGAATCGCGTTGCGCAATTCACTTGAAAAGATGCGTTCCAATCTTCTCGATCTCAAGACTGAAGTGAATAAATTGGCCTGAACACCCTAATGATAGTATTCCGGCAAAGCCCGCTTAGGCGGGCTTTCTTATTTTTGATTCCGAAAACTCCTTCTGAAAAAATGAAAACGATCCGCATTGTCACTTTAGTTCTTCTGTCCTTGAACGTTACTGCACGACAGGGCATGTGGATGCCCAATCTGCTCAAACAGCTCAATGCTGAAGATCTCAAATCGATGGGGCTGAGCATTCCAGTGGATGAACTATTCAGCGCGAATGGAGGTGCATTGAATGATGCCATCGTGCAATTCGGTGGTGGTTGTACCGGAGAAGTCATTTCTGACAGCGGATTGATACTCACCAACCACCATTGTGGATACGGGCAATTGCAATCACTGAGCACGCTTGTGAACAACTATGTGCGTGACGGATTCTGGGCGAAGAACCGCTTGGAAGAACTGCCATGCCCGGGTTTGACAGTCACATTTGTAAGGGATATCAGACCCGTTACCCAAGTCTTTATGGATGCCGGAATCGGCAAGCTTGACGAAGGAGAAAGAGAAAAGAAGGTCAAGTTGATAAGCGACAGCCTGGAGCAGTTATTTTCTTCGGGAGGAAAATTGAATGTGTTCGTGAAGGCATTTTATAATGGAAACCAATACTTCCTGTTCGTCACGGAAGTATTCCGCGATGTGCGACTGGTCGGTGCACCTCCCTCGGATATCGGAAATTATGGCGGCGAAACGGATAACTGGGTTTGGCCAAGGCACACAGGCGATTTCACAGTGTTCAGGATTTATGCAGGCAGTGACAATGGTCCGGCTGACTACTCCACTGAAAACAGGCCTTACAGACCGGGTAGAAGTCTGGTCATCAATGCTGGAGGAATAAAAGAAGGTGATTTTACAATGGTCTATGGATTCCCTGGAAGAACTCAACAGTTCCTTCCATCTTCTTCAATCAGGATGATTCAAACACAAACCAACCCCAACCGGATTGCACTGCGCGAACTTCGAATGGCTGTATGGAAAGAATCGATGAGGTCGAATGATACGATTCAATTGAAGTATGCCAGCAAGTTCAGATCGCTCGCTAATGCTTACAAAAAATGGAAAGGAGAATCTGAAGGACTAGAGAAGTCCGATGCGATAGCCAAAAAGCAAGCCGCCGAAGTAGCATTCAAATCCTGGGCAAACTCAAATCCTGATTACCGCACTGTAATTGATGAAATAAATGCGGCGGTTGACAGTAGCTTCGTAACCAATCAGGTCAGCGATTACTTTTCAGAAGGACTTAATGGAATCGAGCTGATATCTATGGCAAATAAAATTCGGCCATTGATGGAAAAGTGGGAGAAATCCCGAAAAGATACTGCAGGACTCCGCGTCATCGCAGCCAAGGTCAGTGGTGATATTTCCGCACTTTACAAAAACTACGATGCAAGGGTCGATCGAATGGCATGCGAAAAGATACTTAATGTCTGCTCGGGAAACCTTTCCGGAAAATACAGACCCGCCTTCCTGGATGTGTTCCAAAAAGCTCCCGATGCTTATCTGGACTTGCTATTTAAAAAATCAATCTTCACGGACGAGAGTAAAGCCCTTGCTTCAGTAAATGATTTTTCCAACTCAGGCATGAAAAGGCTGGCATCCGATCCTGCATGGAAGGCAGCTGAAGCGATCATCCGTTGCCGTACCGAAAATATCGAGCCTGAGTTCAATCGCCTAAATACACGGATCAATCAGCTGCAACGCCTTTACACGGCCGGACAACTTGCCATGAAGCAAGATGTACCAACCGCGCCAGATGCCAATTCGACTTTGCGTGTGTCCTACGGCAAAGTGGAAGGCATGAGACCGCTGGATGGAATCAAGTACGATTATTTCACGACTGTTGCAGGCATCATAGAAAAATCAAAAACGACGGAGCAGGAATATGCACTCCCCTTCGATCTAGTCGGTGTGATGCAAAAATCGACCGGCAGTTCCTATGCTGATAAAGACGGCATGCATGTGGCCTTCCTCGCATCCAATCACACTACCGGAGGGAATTCAGGAAGTCCCGTACTTGACCACAAGGGACGACTTATAGGAATCAACTTCGACAGGATCTGGGAAGGAGTCATGAGCGATCTGTATTATTACGACAGATTCAGTCGTAACATATCTGTTGACATCCGGTATGTTCTCTTCGTGATCGAGGAAGTAGGAAATGCATCCTGGATTTTAAAAGAAATGAGAATCGAAAAATAAGTGCTGATCATGAGCTTAAAGCTCACCAGTTGCATCCTGTCATGAGGTGATTGACCACATAATCACTGACACCATGCTCGAGCGTAGTAAACGGACGATGATAGCCGATGGATCTCAACTTCCGCATATCGGCCTCCGTGAAATACTGATACTTGTCACGAATGTCTGAGGGTGTATCGATGAAATCTATTTTTTCATCAACACCCATGGAATGAAACGTATTACGGGCGAGGTCCAGAAATGTACGAGCTTCTCCTGAACCAAGATTGTAAATGCCACAATCCTTCCGATTATGCAAAAGGAAAAAGCAGACATCAGCGACATCTTTCACGTAAATGAAATCACGCAACTGCTCCCCGTCGTTGTATTCGTCTCTGTGCGATTTGAAAAGACGTACGGATCCGTCCTGACTTATTTGCCTGAAAGCATGGAACACCACTGATGCCATTCTGCCTTTATGGTATTCATTCGGCCCGTAAACATTGAAGAACTTCAAACCGGCCCAGAAAAAGGGAGCTCGTTTTTGTGTGATAACCCATTTGTCGAAATCATTTTTTGATTCCCCGTATGGATTAAGAGGTACAAGATCCGGAATGACAGAATGATCGTCCTTGTAGCCCAATTCTCCCGAACCGTAGGTTGCAGCAGAGGAGGCATAAACCATAGGCAACCCATAATCTATACATGCAAGCCAAACTTTCTTAGAGTATTCAAGATTAAGGTGGTCGAATATCTCCTTTCGGAATTCGGTAGTATCCGTGCGGGCCCCAAGGTGGAAAATGAATTGTACAAACCGGTGTTCGCGCCCCAGCCATTCAAAAAACTCTTCTCTATGTACTTGAGACGAATATTTCTTCCCGTCCAGGTTCGCCCTTTTATCATCCCGCGAAAAATCATCAACAAGCACCAGATCGTTATAACCTTCATCATTCAGTCTTTTGACCAAACAACTGCCTATGAATCCCGCGGCTCCGGTGATGACGATCATTTCAGAAGAAATTAATGATGCGAAGTTATGGATTATCAGCGTAAAGAATCGCTTACAAACATGGGCTCTGAAACGGGCTCGATACGATCAGATCCTGATTTATTCAGGAAATGACGAATGGCCGAACGCCCTTGTTCACCAAGATCTAGTGTATAGTCATTCACATAGAGTTCGATATGCCGACGACGGACATCGGGGTCCATCGCCTGAGCATGAAATGAAACATATTCAGATGAATCAGACGGATGCAGCCAGGCATGTTCCAAACTTTTTCTGATGAGCCGGTTGATGGAGGATTTGATTGATATATCCAAAGACCGACGGATGACAATTCCACCTAAAGGTATCGGCCTGCCCGTCGACTGTTCCCAAAGACTTCCAAGATCAGCGACCAGCTGAAGACCTTTTGATTCGTAGGTAAAACGGTTCTCATGAATGATGACACCTGCATCCACACGTCCCGTTTGTACGGCATCCTCGATATCAGAAAAAAGCATGACCCTGCGGTCGGAAACTTCAGGAAAGAAATTGGAAAACAGATACCCTGCTGTGGTATGTGATCCGGGTATTGCTACAGACCCGATTGTACGAACATCCGGGCGCTTGACCAGTAGCGGTCCAACACCGAAACCCAAAGCACTGCCTGAATCCAATAATTGATAGTGATGCATACACCGGGAATAGGCGCCGAAACTGATCTTGGTTACATCCAGCTCCCCGCGTAAGGCTCGCAAGTTGAGTGCCTCCACGTCTTCGAGAACCGTATTGAATGAGAAGACGCCAGTATCAATTCGGCCATTTACGAGCGCATCGAAAATGAACGTATCGTTCGGACAAGGCGAAAAACCCATGGTTAGCGCCGTCATACTTTCACCTTGCATCATTCCGGCAATCCTTCCAAAAGCGTTACGATTGCATCCGAAAGTGCATCGAGTGCGAGGGGTATGTCCCACGCCGATCGGTTTCGACGCTCGACCATGTTGGACACAGCTCGGACCTGAAGGCATTTCAATCCCTCTTGGTTACAAACATAATAAAACGCAGCACCTTCCATCGACTCGATCTGTGCATCGCACGAACTCTTTAAATTCAGTATGGTTTCATCATCACCATGTACTTTGTTGACAGATATCGCTTTCACCAGAGTGAAAGGATGCCTGATAAGAGGATTCATGGGGACCACCTCGTTACTCTTGATCAAGTCCAGCTTGTCAGCTGGTATGAAATCAGCGCCGTCCTCAACGCCCAGTTCTTGAAATCGATCCTCACTTATTGCAACCACAGTACCCAATTGCATTTCTTCATTCAAGGATCCGGCTATACCGACATTCAACACCAGGTCGAATCCGCCTTGAACTGATTTCTTGGTAAGAGCGTAGGTCATGTTGACCATCCCAACTCCTGTAGTGATGAATTCGAGCTCGTGATTCTGGCCTGATTCCGTCAGCTTCCGCTTCAAAGGTTCCAGTTCCAGTTCAGTAGCCGCTACAATAAGAATTTTCACACCATAAAATTACTAATTACAAAGGAAGAACAGGTTGAAAATAAGACACGACCTGGCGGATATCAATACCTGAGTCACGGGAATGACTACCTTTGCAAAATGATTCATATAACACGTAAAGAGTCTTTTTGCGCAGCACATAAGGTAAGCCGGTCTGACTGGTCGGCTGAAAAAAACCTGGAAGTTTTCGGAAAATGCAGCAACCCGAACTGGCACGGTCATAACTATACCATTTGGGTGACTGTAAAAGGTGAGGTGAATCCCGAAACCGGCTTTGTCGCCAACTTGGCAGAGATCAGTCAAATCATCAAAACAAGGTTGCTGGACAAAGTCGATCATAAAAATCTTGATCTTGATGTGGATTTCATGAAAGGCAAGATTAGCTCCACCGAAACACTTGCAATTGCTTGCTGGGAACAACTCGAACCTGCCATCTCCGCCCTTGGATGTGCGATGCACAGCATCAAACTGCAGGAAACCGAGAAGAACTACGTTGAGTATTTTGGCAAATCCTGAAAATTTAATCATGGTAGATAACCGCATGGCCGATGAAAACGAAATGGACGGCTACGAAAAAATAGACAAATACAACATCCAGAAAGTCGAAACCTCTGCTTCACACTACCGTGAACTGATACGCAGCATCGGAGAAGACCCGATGCGGGAAGGACTGTTGAAGACGCCGGAGCGTGCTGCCAAAGCGATGCAGTTCTTGACCCATGGTTACGATTTGGATCCGGCTGGCATTCTACGCTCAGCCCTCTTCCACGACGATTACCGGCAGATGGTCATCGTCAAGGATATCGAGATCTATTCACTCTGCGAGCATCATCTATTGCCTTTTTTCGGCAAAGCGCACATAGCTTATATCCCTAATGGAAAGATCGTAGGTCTTAGTAAAATTCCGCGCGTGGTGGATGCTTTTGCACGTCGTTTGCAAGTACAGGAACGATTGACTACCCAAATCAGGGATTGCATCCAGGAAACACTTAATCCTTTGGGAGTCGCAGTGGTAATTGAAGCCCGACACCTATGTATGCTTATGCGAGGTATTCAAAAACAGAATTCTGTGGCCACCTCCTCTGCTTTCACCGGAGAATTCGAGAATGAAAAAACACGTTCGGAATTCATTCGATTGATAACTGCCAATCTTTCATAATCCTGCTTCGGCAAGATTTTTGCTCTAAGCACGCTATCCAAAAAAGATTATATTTGACCTAACCAACTCTGAAACAATGGAAAACACCAATTTCAATGTGAACGCATGGCAGCAACCTGCTGCTTCAGCTCCCACCATCGCGAAATCGTTCATGGCAGGAGTCTTTTCCTGGATGGGCATCGCACTTGGCATCTCTGCACTTACCGCTTATGTGTTTGGAACTGACATGACCTACATGAGCTACCTTGTCAACACACAATCAGGCGGATTATCCGCGTTAGGATATGTCGTAATGTTCGCACCGATCGGTTTTGTCCTCCTTATGAGCTTAGGATTCAATAAATTGTCTTCTACGGCGCTCACGGCGCTTTTCCTGGTCTATTCGGTGGTCATGGGAATGAGTCTGAGCTTCATTTTCATTGTTTACACGATGGGGTCCATCGCAGGTGTTTTCCTCACTGCAGCCATCATGTTCGGCG
>JBJSZR010000414.1:0-5386 GCA_046090385.1 Bacteroidota bacterium | reverse complement strand
TCGAGCTTCGAGTTTTTGTAAGAGCAATGCTCACTCCACATGACCGAGGAAATACTCAGCTCGGTGTAATTGGGAACCCGACCCAGGTAATCAACGATCTTGTCGAATTCCTCCGGCAAGAGACCCAGTTCCCGGGCGGTTTCAACAGTCACAGCGGTTTCAGCGGCAATCGACATAAGTTTTGTGTTTTTACGCGTGCGAAAGTACGGAATATAGTCCCAAGGGCGCTTTGAATAGCATCATTTTTCGGTCGGATTACAGCAACATTAATGGTAATTTAACAGCCCTATGTTACAGTGGCTTCTTGTTGCCGGTTATTCCGCCCTTTTCCTGTGGATCATCCAGCGTTCGGTATTTTTCCGGCTTGAAAACATCCCAATACGCTGGATACAGTTGGCTTTCCTTGCCAAGGTTACAGCAGGTTGCTTCGTTGGTTGGATGTATTATGTCCACTATCGTGACGTAACAACAGCCGATACGATCAAATTTTTCGATGACGGAAATCTTCTTTATGAAACACACCGCACGAACCTGCGTCATTTCCTCATGATGCTGACCGGCATAGGTGGACGATCACCGGAGCTATTACCTTATTACGAAAAAATGAGTGCCTGGTTGAATACAGATGTTTTATTCAACGACAACAAAACCATTATTCGGGCGAACGCCTTTTTCCGGTTCTTCTCTTTAGGGAATTATTACGTACATGTGGTGTTCATCAATGTCTTCTCATACACGGGGCTACTTGCATTATTCAAATTGTTCAGCCGTTATTTACCAGGCAAGGAGCGCATGCTTTTTGTCGCTCTTTTTCTTTATCCATCGCTCATGATATGGGGCTCTGGACTTCTAAAGGACGGACTGTTGCTGTTTGCGTTGGGAGGACTGCTGTTATCCTTCGACGGGCTCTTGAAGAGAGTCAACCTCAAACGCAACATTCCGGTTTTTCTACTTTGCCTTTTCATGCTTTTATTCACGAAATTCTACGTCATCACAGCGGTATGTCCCGGCCTGATTGCATGGTATCTGTCAAGGAAAACAACCGGACTTAAAACAGCCTTGATCTATTTATCGACCTATGTTTTTTTCATTGCGCTCGGATTCAACATTAACCGGATTTCAGATCGGTGGGATGTAGCCGATATGATTTATTGGAAACAACACAACTTCAATGCTCAGGCGGACATCATGAAACCAGGAAGCCGGATAACCATACCAGAACTGGAGCCGGGTGTGATGGGGATCTTGAAACAGGCACCACTTGGATTGATACGTTGTATCGTGCGACCGGGGCTGATGGATGATTTGAGCAATCCGATGGTACTGCTTGCTGTAATTGAAAACACCCTGATGCTTGCATTAAGCGGTTATTTTTTTTGGAAAAAAAGTCAACTGCCTTTGCCGGAGGTTTTTCCGGTTCTTCTTTTTTGTGTTTTCGCATCATGCTTCATACTCACCCTCATCGGACTCATTACTCCCATACTTGGCGCACTGGTCCGTTACAAGGTAGTCGCCTACCCTTTTGTCGTTTTCATCGTACTTTCATTCGTCAGGAACGATAAGATCATTCCATTGAAATCAAAATAACTGCAAGCATTCAAATATGAACCTATTCAGAAAAAAAGCGATCAGCGAGGTTACCGGAGACACAACCGGTGAGGCACATTCTTTAGCAAAGCAGCTTGGAGTGCGTGATCTGACCGGGCTGGGAATCGCAGCCATCATCGGAGCAGGGATTTTCAGCACCATCGGAAATGCAAGCGCCTCCGGTGGACCGGGAGTCATATTCCTTTTCATCTTCACTGCTATCGCTTGCGGATTCGCAGCGTTTGCTTATGCGGAATTCGCATCACTGGTTCCTGTATCAGGGAGTGCATACACCTATAGCTATGTAACCTTCGGTGAGCTGATTGCATGGATCATGGGGTGGGCATTGATCATGGAGTATGCAATCGGCAATATCACAGTAGCGATATCCTGGTCAGACTATTTCACTGAGATGTTACGAAGAGTCGGGATGGAACTTCCGGCGTGGTCAACCATGGACTACTTTTCTGCGAAAAATGGACATGCAGAAGCGATGAGTCTGTTGAACGGCGGAACAACCATGAACAGCCTTTCTGATGGCCTGAAAGCGACCTACCTAGCCTGGACCGAAAGCCCGGTATTCCTGGGATTTCATCTGATCCTTGACATTCCTGCATTGATCATAATAGCCCTGGTAACCTATCTTGTTTATCGAGGCATGAGGGAATCCAGAAACGCAAGCAACATCATGGTAGGTATAAAACTGACAGTGGTATTGCTTGTAATAGCGGTCGGAGCATTTTATATCGATACGGAAAACTGGAATCCTTTCATGCCCAATGGCATTTCGGGGGTGCTGAAAGGCGTCAGCGCAGTTTTTTTCGCATACATAGGATTCGACGCCCTAAGTACGACAGCTGAAGAATGTAAGAATCCCCAGCGCGATCTGCCAAGAGGCATGATGTGGTCCATCATCATCTGCACCATTCTCTATATCGCCATCGCACTAACCCTGACCGGCATGGTCAGTTTCAGCGAACTGAATGTAGGAGATCCGCTTGCGCATGTATTCCAAAAACTTGGCATATCCTGGATGACCGGGATCGTGAGCATCAGCGCTGTCGTGGCGATGACGGGCGTGCTGATCGTGTTCCAACTCGGACAACCACGTATTTGGATGAGCATGAGCCGTGACGGGCTGCTGCCACGTCCTTTCTCGCGCGTTCATCCAAGATTCAAGACCCCCGGATTCGCAACCATCGTGACCGGATTCATGGTAGGCATCCCGGCGCTGTTCATGAATATCTCGATGGTGACCGATCTTTGCAGCATAGGGACTCTTTTCGCATTTGTATTGGTGTGCGGAGGAGTACTTAAACTTCAAATGACCGAAGACGCACCTCGAGGTAAATTCAAAACTCCTTATATAAACGGCCGATTCATCTACCCTCTGCTACTGCTCGGCGGAGTATCGATATCTTTTTCAGTTTACAAGAAAGAAACAACGGATTTCATTTTCAATAAGCCGAGGACCTTAAGTGCGGATGAAATCACAAAATCATTTACGAAAGAAGAATCGGCTGTTGCGCTTTCGTATCTGGAATCAAATGACCATCACGGGCTGGAAGAATCCGGCAATGACTTGCAAAAATACCTCTCTTCACTATCACCAGCTCAATACGAAGAAACCATCAAAAATTTGCCGGTGGATGTTTCCAAAAAAGCGGAAGGCGGTTGGTCACTATTCAGGCACAAGATTCCCGTATGGATATTCATCCTCGTTTCTTTTCTGTTGGTCATTCCAGTCATGAAACACGCCCTCTCACTCATTCCGTTAATGGGTCTGCTGAGTTGCCTTTATATGATGAGCCAGCTCGGTTATCATAATTGGATAGGCTTCGGAAGTTGGCTGATTCTTGGATTGTTCATTTACTTCGGATACGGCTATCGAAACAGCAAGCTGGCATCAGTGCAAACCAATCTTTGATAAAAGTAATTCCATGAACCATCAGAAGACCATACTTATAACCGGTGCTACATCCGGATTCGGACAATCCATTGCACGGCTCTTTGCCGAGCACGGATGGAGGGTGATAATCACCGGACGCAGAAGTGAACGGCTGGATATGCTGGAACAAGAGTTAAGAGAGCAATCCGGAGCAGATGTCTTGAGCCTTTGTTTCGATATACGGGATCGGCAAGTCACCGCTGACACTTTGAGGAATCTGCCGCGCGATTGGCAGGAAATCGACATTCTGGTAAATAATGCAGGTCTTGCCTCCGGACTTTCGACTTTGCAGGAAGGTGACCATGATGACTGGGACAGGATGATAGACACCAACATCAAAGGACTACTGAACGTAACCCGTTGCATTACGAAAGGTATGATGTAAAGAAGGCGCGGACATATCATAAACATAGGGTCGATAGCCGGTAAATATGCCTACACCAAAGGAAACGTTTATTGCGCCACCAAGGCGGCGGTTGACAGCCTCTCAAAAAGCATGCGAATCGACCTATTGCCCCACGGCATCAAGGTGACGAATATTTCACCGGGCGCAGCCGAGACGGAGTTCTCCCTGGTGAGGCTGGGTGACGCTGTTGCCGCAAAAAAAGTGTACGAAGGCTTCGAGCCATTGAATGCGGGGGATATTGCAGAAATCATATATTTCGTGGCCACAAGACCAGCGCATGTGGTCCTGAACGAGGTGGAGGTCACCCCTTTGGCACAGGCAAACCCGTATTATTTGCAGCGGAACTAAGTGGTCATTTTGTTGATAACGGGTGTTGGTTTCTTCATGAAAGTACCCGTCTGTCTTACGTCAGTTTGATGGAAATTGGCATTGGACATGAACCGACTTTCCAATTCCTTACGTTACTCCGGCCTGGCACTTTTTTCAGGCGTGATGTTATGGCTAAGCTGGCCCGAGCGTGGCTGGACGCCTTTGATTTTCATTGCGCTCATTCCTCTGCTTTGGATCGAGCGCCAATACGAACGAGAAAAAGGTCTCAGGAATCACCTCGCGGTGTTCGGCTGGTTTTTCCTGGCCATGGCAATATGGAATTCACTGACCACATGGTGGATCTGGAATTCAACAAGAGAAGGAAGCATCGTAGCGCTTGCACTGAACAGTGTTTTCATGGCAGTCGTATGGCAACTTTTCTATATCACCAAACGCGATCATGGCCCTGTAATCGGATATCTGTCCCTGCCGATGTATTGGATAGGTTTCGAATACCTTCACCTCAACTGGGAGATCTCCTGGCCTTGGCTCACACTTGGCAACGCTTTCTCAGTCAGAACACAATGGATTCAATGGTATGAATACACGGGAGTTTTGGGCGGATCGCTCTGGGTTCTGGCCGTGAACATCCTTCTATTTCAAGTCATCAAAAACCTGTTTTCGCGAACATTGCTCGCAAAGGTACGCCGGGCCAATACAGTACTGCTTGGATTCACTGCCTTACTTGTTATCGGGGTACCTATCGATATCTCATATCACTTATATGACCATCGGAAGGATTCCGGTGAACCGGTCAAGGTGGCAGTAGTGCAGCCGAATGCAGACCCGTATAATGAGAAATTCAACAGCGGTGATGACCAGCAATTGAACAAGTTCCTGAGACTGGCTTCTACGGTCATCGATTCCTCGACAGATTTCGTACTGGGTCCGGAGACATGCATTCCCGGCGGTTTATGGGAAGAAGAGATCAGGGAACATGTGTTCATTGAAAAGATCAGGAAGTTCCTGACAGCTTATCCTGAAGTCAATATGATCACAGGAATCACTTCCTTCCATAAGTTCGGCCCCAACGAAAAACTGTCGCTGACAGCACGTAAATTCAAGGACAGTGAAAA
>JBJSZR010000413.1:0-4585 GCA_046090385.1 Bacteroidota bacterium | reverse complement strand
GTTGTCCACCATCAATACCCGCAAGGCACTGCCTGCCAAGCATAAGATAGATCTTCGCGCCGATTTCGATCCGTTCACGCGTAAGGTTTCTGTGGCCATACAGACCGATTTGCTGGATGCATCTTCCGATACTCTAAAACTGCAGGTCGTACTTACAGAGGACAGCGTGATCGATTGGCAGTACTGGGATGGGAACAACCCCGTTTTCGTTCCGGACTTCGCACATCGCCATGTATTCCGTACATCCATGAACGGTAATCTGGGCGAGGTGATTTATAACGGGATATTCACTCCCGGTGAAAAGCGCTTGCGCGGTTATGCCTATTCGTTGCCCTCCACCTGGGACGAGAGCCATTGTCATGTAGTGGCGTATATCTCCAATAAGCGCACTGAAGAGGTTTATCAGGTCGAAGAGGTGTACGTGATTGAATGATCGCTAAATGAATACACGCCCCATCATTTTTTTAGCTTTCTTGTCAATGCTGAATCCTGTATCGGAATTGCAGGCACAGTCGTTCAGTTCCGGCATCCGCTTTGGGATGACTGCCACTCAGGTGGACGGGGATACGTATGAAGGTTTCGACAAGGCGGGTTTGCTGGGTGGACTGTTCGTTGAGCGATCCATGTCCGATCGTTTTTCCCTTCGTATGGAAATGGATTATATTCAGAAGGGAAGCCGGAAGCCACTCGACAAGGAAGATAATTCATTCTACAGGATGCGTTTGAATTATCTTGAAGTACCGGTACTTGCCCGGTACAAGGCAGGAAGGAAGTTGACACTCCAAGCAGGACCTGCCATCGGTGTTTTGGTTTTTTCGGAAGAGGATGATCAGACCGGTGTTCTTGTTTATTCGCCTCCGTTCAATAAGTATGAAGTCTCTATGAGTGCTGGTTTTGCCTACGACCTGTCTGAAAAGACTGCAGTAGATGTCCGTTATGGTTTTTCTTTAGCTCCTATACGTCCTTTTGATTTCTTTGCCACTTTCGCTTATTGGGATAAAGGGCAGTTCAATTCCGTTATCCAGCTTTCTTTGGAATACCGTTTCGGTGCCGGCAGGTGAAGTTGTAAAGCTGTCCTCTGTCAATTCGTATATTCGTACATCAATCTACCAATGATGAAATCCAGGGCGATCCTGATCGATCAAAGTCCTCCAATTGACCAGGTGGGAGTGGAGGAGCGAGTCTCCCGCCTTACCAAACGCAGTATCAAGAAGGAGTCGAAGTATCATGCGTTGCTAACCGCCATGAGTATGCTTGATCTCACCACGCTGGAAGCTCGTGATACGCCGGGTAAGGTCCGTCAACTTTGTATCAAAGCCATGCATCCTCACGAGGCGATGCCGGAAATCCCGTCTGTTGCTGCAGTTTGCGTTTACCCCAATCTCGTCAAAGTGGCAAAGCAGACACTTGGAGATTCCGGTGTGAAAGTTGCAGCAGTGGCTACTGCGTTTCCAAGTGGTATGTCGTCACGGAAGGTGAAACTGGAGGAGACGCGTTGGGCCGTGAATGAAGGTGCTGATGAAATCGACATGGTCATCTCAAGAGGCCATTTCCTCAGTGGCGAACATGGTTTCGTATTCGATGAGATCGCAGCCGTTAAGGAAGCATGTGGCAAAGCACATTTGAAAGTCATTTTGGAGACAGGTGAATTAAGCACCTACGATAACGTACGCCTCGCCAGTGATATCGCGATGACGGCAGGCGCTGATTTTATAAAGACTTCGACTGGAAAAGTCCAACCTGCGGCTACCTTGCCTGTCACCTTGGTCATGCTCGAGGCCATTCGCGACTATTATTATTCAACGGGCCGAATGGTCGGTATGAAACCTGCCGGCGGCATTTCCACCTCCAAGCTTGCCTTACAATACCTGGTAGTGGTGCGTGAAACGCTTGGTCAGGCATGGCTTCACCCTGATTGGTTCCGGTTCGGTGCAAGTGCTCTTGCAAACGATCTTCTTATGCAAATAATGAAAGAGAAGACCGGTACTTATCAAAGCATTGATTATTTCTCCAAGGACTGACGAAAGAAAGTCGATGATCATCATTACATGAAAAGCAAAAAGAAAAAGGAAGCTTCGCTGAAATTTACCGGTGGATGGGATTATGCACCTGCGCCTGAAAGCAAGGATCATATCCGTTTGCAGCCAGCTTATGATCTGTTCATCGGAGGTAAATTCGTCGCTTCATCCAAACGAAATCGATTTTCAACCTTCAATCCAGCTACCGAAAAGCCAATCGCCGAAGTAGCTGAAGCTGATACGAAGGACGTAGATCTTGCAGTCAGTTCCGCTCGAAAGGCTTATGATGGAGCCTGGAGTAAGATGCCTGCAAAGGAACGGGGTAAATACATTTACCGCATTGCGAGGATGATCCAGGAACGTGCACGCGAACTTGCCGTCATTGAATCGATGGATGGCGGCAAGCCGATCCGGGAATCGCGAGATATTGATGTTCCATTGGCCGCCGCTCATTTCTTTTATTATGCCGGCTGGGCCGATAAGCTTGACTACGCCATGCCGGGAAGAAAATCCAAAGCGATCGGTGTGGCCGGTCAAATCATCCCGTGGAATTTTCCGCTGCTGATGGCCGCTTGGAAAATCGCTCCTGCACTTGCAGCAGGGAACACTGTTGTTCTTAAACCGGCAGAAACAACACCGCTCACAGCCTTGAAGTTGGCTGAAATCATTCAGGAAGCGGATCTGCCTCCAGGGGTGGTGAATATCATCACCGGAGACGGTGCAACTGGTGCCGCACTGGTGAATCATCCGGGTATCGATAAGATCGCATTTACAGGCTCTACTGATGTAGGTAAGCTGATTCAGAAATCACTTGCCGGTACGGGTAAAAGATATACTTTGGAACTGGGTGGTAAGGCGGCGAACATCATATTCGAAGATGCGGCTATTGATCAGGCCGTCGAAGGAATCATCAACGGTATATTTTTCAATCAAGGACATGTCTGCTGTGCCGGCTCACGGCTCTTTGTGCAGGAGTCCGTGATGTCAACGGTATTACGGAAATTGAAAGACCGTATGCAGACGCTTGTAGTCGGTGATCCGCTCGATAAGAACACCGACATAGGAGCCATCAATTCGAAGGCACAATTGGAGAAAATCAGGCAGTATCTCAAGATAGGTGTAAAAGAAGGAGGCGAAATGTTCCAGACGGATTGCCCGGTTCCTTCCAAAGGTTACTGGTGCAGACCTACTTTGTTCACCAATGTATCGCAGTCATCCCGAATTGTTCAGGAAGAGATTTTCGGTCCGGTTCTGACCATCCAGTCGTTCCGTACCATTGAAGAAGTCGTTGAGAAAGCGAATAACATACCTTACGGACTTAGCGGAGGCGTATGGACTGACAAGGGATCACGGATCTTTAAGATCACAGGGCAGTTAAAGGCGGGTGTAATATGGGCCAATACCTACAACAAATTCGATCCTACATCTCCCTTCGGCGGTTATAAAGAGAGTGGAGTGGGACGAGAAGGAGGATTGCACGGCCTTATGCCGTATCTGCAGCATGCATAACAGATTTTTTCAAGAGGATCATCATGAAAAACAACAACCAGGCCGTCACTGATTCAGGCGCACGTATCGAAGTGCTGAAAACATACAAACTCTATGTTGACGGAAAATTTCCGCGGACAGAGTCAGGTCGATATGCCATCTTCAGAGGCAAGGACGGATCTCCAATTGCCAATGTATGTATGGCATCGCGTAAGGATTTCCGTGATGCGGTAGTCGCAGCAAGAAAAGCCCAGCCCGGGTGGGCCGCAAGAAGTGCCTATAATCGCAGTCAGATCCTGTATCGTATTGCGGAGATGCTGGAAGGTCGCAGGCCCCAATTCCTGCAGGAGTTGCAGTCGCAGGGAGCAACTGCTAAGCAAGCCGAAAATGAAGTGAGCGATGCTGTCGATTGCCTGGTCCACTATGCCGGCTGGTGTGATAAGTATCAGCAGTTGTTCAGTTCAGTGAATCCGGTCGAAAGTTCACATTTCAATTTTTCAGTCCCTGAGCCGATGGGTGTAGTAAGCATGTTCGCTCCCATAACCTCCGGACTTTTCGGATTAGTGGCAGCTGTTGCTCCGGCGATCGCAGGGGGTAATGTGGTGATTGCACTCGCCTCGGAAAAACACCCACTGTCTGCCATCACCTTCGGGGAAGTCCTCCATACCAGCGATCTGCCAGGTGGAGTGGTCAATCTCTTGACCGGAAGCATAGAAGAACTTGTTTCTCATTTCTCCAATCATATGGATGTGAATGCTTGTGTCTATTGTGGGAGTGATCCCGGCTATATGAAATCCATCGAGGAGAATGCAGCAGTCAACGTCAAGCGACCGCTGGTTTACAAGGAAGGCTCGACCGAATCGCAAGCAGGACCCTACAGGATCATGGATTTACAGGAAATAAAAACAACCTGGCATCCTATCGGCCAGTGATAATTACAGCAATATGATTGTCCCTCCGACCGTTGCCGTTACACGTTCAATGAGAGAAGATCTTCTAGGACAACGGGCTCATTCTTTCTGGCTTACAGGATTGAGTGGGTCCGGAAAGAGTACGTTGGCCAATTTATTGGACAAGCG